>NZ_JBSGDY010000100.1:0-22605 GCF_053602615.1 Micromonospora sp. NPDC004336 | reverse complement strand
GTCCGCGCGGGGGCCGCGGACGACCCGCCCGCTCGGCCGCCGCAGCTCGATTCAGCGGTACGACAGCAGAGCGGCCCAGCGGGTCGGGACGGGCACGGGCACCCGCCCCGACCAGGGGGATGCCTCTGCTCCTTGTTGCCACGCAAGGGGAGAGGCGATTCTCAACTTAGCTGTCCCAGTCACCTTAGTCAAACGATGAGTTGTTGCAAGGTGTCGTTGCGTGATCGAATTGGCGTGCCACGCAGGGGGAGTCATGCCGATCACCGCCGACTACATCCGCATCGCCGACGAGATCGTCGCCGACATCAGAGCGAAGAAGCTCAAGCCGGGGGACAAGCTGCCCTCAATCACGCAGCTTGCTGCGACTCACAAGGTCAGCCCGTCCACTGTCAAGCAGGTCTACGTGCGGCTCGAAGCGCTACGAGTGATCTGGCGGCACCAGGGCAAGGGCGTCTTCGTCAACGACCCGAAGCTTTGGATGCGGGAGCCGTAGGCTGCTGGCCGGCGACACCTGTCGGACTGACCCCGACCGGATCGAGTTGTCGTCAGTTCGGGTGTGCCGGCTGGTCGAGGATGGCGCTGAAGCGCTCCTCTGCCAGGTCGAGCTGGTCGAGGATGTGCCGCTTCACGGGCGCCGACAGGGGAGTGTCCGGCCGGGTGACCAGGTCCCGGTAGACGGGCACGAGTGGCCGGTACTTGCGGGCCGACGAGGTGACCTTCGGCCCGACGGTGTGGATGACGCCCACCCCGTTGTCGGTGAAGTCGGAGATCTTGATGACCCGCGCCCACGGCTCCCGGTCCAGGCTGGCCGCCACGTGCTCCCGGTACTGCGTGTGTTTGTCGCGCCCCGGGTCGTACGCCGGATTGGTCACCGCCGCGACCAGGCGCGCCACGCGCGGGCCGAACCGCTCGGCGAGGACGGCCAGCGCGGCGGCGGTGGCGTCGTCGCCGGCGTGCCCGCCGGCGGCGGCCAGCTCGTCGGGGTGGTCCTCGACGGCGTCGTGCAGCAGGCCGGCGACGATCACGTCGACGTCGCGCACCTGGTAGTGGTGCATCATCCGGATCGCCACCCGCAGCAGGTGGTTGAGGTAGGGCTCGCGCACCCGCCGGTCGTCGCGGTGCAGCTCGGCGGCGAGGTCGAGGGCCTCGGTGAGTCGCCCCCGGGCGGCCTCGTCGAACGCGCGCAGCTCCAGCCGGAACCGGGCGAGCAGGCCCGGTTCGCCGTGGATCTCGGTGATCGCGTGCATCGGCATGGTGGCCAGGTAGGCGGGAAACTCCATGCGCCACTTATAGCGGATCTTCATCATGCCCCGCGCCCCTGGCGTCGCCCACCCGACGCCCGGCCATGCCGCGGGCACCGAAGGGAACGTGAGCCGCCCGTGACGCGGACCGCCTCGACGACGGCCGGGATCGTCAGCCGCCCGTGACCCGGACGGCCTTGACGACGGCCGGGATCGAGCCGATCAGCAGCACCAGCCCCCAGACGAGGGCGACCACGGCGAAGAGCAGCGCCCCGAGGTCGTCGACGATGCTGACCAGGATCACCGGCACCAGCCGGTGCAGGAACTCCAGCGCGACGGTGCAGAGCAGCGTGGTCAGGGCGAGCAGCACCAGGCCCTTGTTCTGGCCGAAGCGGGGCTGGGCGGCCAGCAGCAGCCCCGCCCAGGCGAGCTTGAGCAGCAGCACCAGCCCCAGCAGCACCGAGGCGTCGCCGACCGGGAAGAACCCCCACAGGGCCAGGTAGGCCAGTGTGCCGAACGGCGGCGCCAGGAACAGCGACACCATGACGGTCAGCTCGACGAAGGCGACCAGCAGCGCGACGAACGCCACGACGATCAGCACGATCGAGAAGACCAGCGTCGCGACGCCCTGCACCCGGCCCTGCACCCGCTCCGACAGCACCAGGCTGAGGCAGAACAGCCCGGTGGTCCAGACGGCGACCGCGTCGACCAGCGCCAGGTAGCCGGTGCCCCGGCCGGACGGCTCGCTGACCCCGGACACGTCGGCGACCTCCACGCCGAGCGTCCCGGCGCTGTCCCGCAGCGCCGCGCCGGCGTCGCCGCCGCCGGTGAGCAGCCCGGCGCCGAGTTCGACGCCGAGCGCCAGGCCGACGGCGAGCATCGCCAGCAGCAGGAACGGCTTGCGCAGCTCACCCATGGTGGCCCCTTCGCTGGTCAGGACGTGGTGACCGCGACCGTGCAGGTGCCGAGCCCCGGGCAGCGCAGCAGCACGTCGGTGGCGCGGTCCACGGCGATCCGGGCGACGGCCCCGGTGCCGTCGTCGGCCGGTACGACCTCGTCGCGGACGGTGAAGTCGGCGTCCCCGGGCGCCGGCGCCTCGACGGTGAACGGCGCCGCGCTGCGCAGCACCAGCGTGCGCAGCCCGCCCGGGTCGGCGACGCGCAGCACGCAGCCGCCGGCGAAGACCAGCCGCCCGCCCTCGGCGCAGTCGGCGCGGACCGTCGCCGGGTCCACCGCGGCGCGTTCGCCGCCGAGGCGGGCGAGCCGCTCCACCAGCCCTGAGGGTGCGCGGGGGTCGCCCCGGTCGTCGCGGCCGGCGCCGACGGCGACCGCGAACAGCGCCACCAGCAGCGCGCCCGCCGCCGCGAGCAGCGCCTTCCGCCGGCCGCTCATCGGGCGTCGGCCGGCGCGACGACCTCGGTGAACCGGATCGCGTCGACGCCGGCGAAGTAGCGGTCGGTGCCCTGGGTCTTGCCGACCACGACGAGCGTGACCCGGTGCGGCCCCCGGCTCAGCGCCACGGTGCCGACGTCCAGCCAGTCGGTCTTCGTCACCTTCGGGGTGAAGCCGAGGAACGCGCCGCCGACCTGGGTGCCGTCGACGGTGAAGACGGTGTTGGCGTAGTCGAACGAGGTGGTGCGGACGGTGGCCAGCCGCCAGGTGCCGTCGGCGGGGATGTCCACCGTCAGGGTCACCTGGTCGCCGACGGCGAGGCCCTGGAAGAACAGCTGGGCGTCCGCCGACCAGGTCACCCCGCAGCAGTTCGGCTGCGCCACCACCTGCGCGGCCGAGCCCTGCGGCGAGCGCACCTCGGCGGCGGGCACCAGCCGCTCCGCCTCGACCGTGACCACGCGCGGCTCGCCCGGCGCCGGCTCGGCGTCGCGGGCCACCAGCCAGACCACCACCGCGCCGACGACGAGGACCAGCGCCGCCGCGGCGGCGATCCACGGCCAGGGTGTACGCCGGGGCGGGGCGACCGCCCGGACCTCGTAGGTGACCCGGCCGCTGGAGCGGGAACTCTCCTCCGGCGCGGTGTTCGCCGAGTACGCGAACCCGGTCATGTCGTAGCGCCGGGGCGCGGTGCCGGGCGGCACGGCCAGCCGGACCAGGAACGACACGGAGCCCTGCCCGGGTACGACCCGCTGCGGCTCGGCGACGGTGAACCAGGACCGCTGCGAGCCGTCGCCGGGCGCCACGTCGAAGACGACGGTGTCCGGGGCCGGGCCGGGGTTGGAGACGGTGAAGGTCAGCTCGCCGGTGTTGCGGGCGTCCAGGGTGAACTGCTCGGCGGCGGCGACGACCGCCCACTCGGTGGTCATGGTTGCTCCTTCGCGACGACGATCTCGGCGGTGGTCGACGCGGGCTTCTCCGCCTCGACGACGCGGGTGATCAGGGCGAGCTGACCGGCGGCGGCCGGCGGCACGGTGACCACGACGTGGAACGGCCGGTCGGCCGGCTCGGTCAGCGCGAAGCCGCGCAGCCCGGTGGCGACCTCCAGGGCCCTGCGCATCCCGTACGGGGTGCCGCGCCAGCGGGCCAGCAGCGCGCCGTGGGACACGAGGTCCCGCAGCCGGCCCGACGGCAGCGGCGACGGCGCGTCGGGCCGGGGCGGGGCGAGCACGTGGTCCATCGCCACCCAGCGGGCCAGGTACGCGACCATCCCCTCCGGCGCCCGGTACGCGTCGAACAGGGCGTCGACGTCGGCGAGCACCGCCTCGTCCGGGGCGTGCAGCGTCTCCATCACGTCCAGCAGCGCCCACAGCACGCTGCCCGGCACGCAGGCCCGCTGGTACGCGGCGGGCAGCAGCCGCTCAATCGCCGCGCGTCGCATCCTGCCGCACCACCTCGATGTCGTGCTCGCCGGAGCAGAGCAGCCAGGTGTCGGGGACGGTCACCACGTCGGCGGTGGCCTGGTTGGCGCTGGCCGCCCAGTCGACCGCGTCGACGCTGCGGTGCACGCCGCGTTCGCCGCCGGCCAGGATCAGCCGGTCCGGCCCGCCCGTCGCGGCGACGGCGTCCACCGGCACGAACCGGGAACGGTCCCGCAGCGGCAGGCCGCAGTTGACCATCACGGGCGCCCACTGCGGGGCGGCGGCGAGGGTGTCCAGCCGCAGCACGCCGCCGCTCTGCGTCGCGGCGACCGCGAGCGGGCCGGCGAACGCGAGGTCCCGGCAGGTGCCGCCGATCCAGCCGGACTGCACGGCCTGCCACCGCACGTCGGACTCGAAGAGCCGGGTCCGCCAGCAGCCCTGCCCGGGCTTCTTCGGGTCCGGCTCGCCCGCGCCGCTCCACAGCAGGGTGGCGGGGCCGTCGTACTGGACGGCGAGGACGCGGTTGTCGACGTTGGCCAGCCCGACGTGGGCGAAGGTGCCGGGGCGGCCGGCCTGGGTGGACAGGTAGACCCCGAACCCGGCCTGCGCGGCGAGCGCCACCCCGGGTGCGCCCCGCTCCGAGACGAACGCCCGGACGGCGTAGAAGCCCCGGTCGGCGTCGGCCGGATCGACCAGGATCTGCAACGGCACCGCGCCGGGCAGCAGGGAGACCTCGTACAGGCCGGTGTCGGTGGCGACCAGCAGCGCGCCCGCGCCGTCCCGGTCGATCCAGGCGAGGTCGGAGACCCGCGAGTCGAGGTCGGCCAGCAGCGACCAGGTCTCGCCCAGGTCGCCGCTGAGGTGCACCCGGGACCCGCCGTCGGCGCGTACGGTGGCGACCGCCACCGAGCCGGGCCGGGGCACGACGCCGGGACGCGCCGGGGCGGGCGCGGGCGTCACCCGCAGCACGGTCTCGCCGTCGTCGAACCGGCCCGCCGGCTCCCAGCCGGCTCCGGCGTTGGTGGAGCGGAACAGCACCGGCCCGCGCCCCGCGTACCAGGTCCGCGGCTGGTACTGGTCGACGGCGAGGGTACGCACCTGCGCGTCGGGCGCCTCGTCGACGACGAAGCGGACCGACTCGACGTAGCGCACGCCCGGCTCGGCGTGCTCCAGCAGCCGGTACACGTTGGACGCCCGCAGCGGCTCGCCGAACGCCCAGCCGGCCGGGTTGAGCGGGGTCGGCAGCGGGCTGAGCGTGGAGTGCAGCCGGTCGTGGATGCGGCGGCGGACCGCCTCGACGTCCTCCTCCCGGCGCACCACCACGCGGGCCCGCACCGACACCGCCTTGTAACGGGCCCAGGTCGCCCGGCACGAGGTGCCCAGGGCGCGGCGACGCTCCAGGTCCGCCTCGACCCGGGCGCGGGCCTGGTCGACCTCGTGCTCGCGCAGCACCGCCACCGGCAGCCGCCCGCCGGGCCGCGCCGCCTCCGGCACGTACGGCACCAGCACCACCTCCACCTCGCCGGGGCGGGCGAAGCTGTAGACGGCGGCGCGGGTGAAGGCCCGGGCCCGGGCCACCGCGCCGGATCCGGTGGCGAGCACCTCGAAGTCCCGGGCGGTGACGGCCCGCTGCTGGGCGAAGAACTCGTACGGGCCGCGCAGCAGCGCCGACTCCATGGACTCCATCTCGCGCCCACCGGCCGCCGGTGCCGGGTTGTCGACGCGGACCCCGGGCAGCGGGTCGCGCAGGCTGGTCAGCGTCCCGGCCGCCACGTTGCCCGCCGGCCCGCCGCCCGAGCGGTACCACAGCCGGATCTGCCGCCCGGCCGGCGGCACGGCGGCCACGGTCACCAGGCCGCCCGCCGGGGCGTCGCCGCCGGGGGCCGCCGGCCCGTCCGCCGCCGGTCCGCCCGCCGGCCCGCTTCCCGGCGTGCCCGCCGCGTCGGCGTCCCCGGTGACGTCGGTGCCCGGGGCGGTGTCCACGTGATCCGGGGCGTCGCCGCCCGCCGGGGCGTGGCCGGCCGCCGGGGCGCGCAGGTCCAGGGCGGGGGCGAAGGTGACCGTCCCCGAGCAGCGGTCGACCAGGTAGACCTTGTCCTGCGGGCCGAGCCCGGCGAAGCTGTCCACCGGCCGCCAGACCTCGAAGGTGCGGCCGTCGTGCTCCCGGGCGGCTGCGCCCAGCGGCACCGTGCCGGCCGGCACCTCGACGCCGAGCAGCAGGTCAAGCGGCTCGGCCGTGCGCGCCAGCGGCGCCCGGGCCGCGCGCAGCACCTGCCCCGGCTGCCCGGTGCCGACGCCGAGCAGTTCCGCCTCCACCGGCTCGCAGTGGTGCATCCGTACGGTGACCTCCCGCTGCCCGGCGGCCAGCAGCGCCGGCTCGGTGGTGACGAAGACGATCGGCCGGGGGTCGGCCCCGCGCGCGGCGGCCACCCGGGTGCCGGCGGGGATCCGGACCGGGCCGCCCTCGCCGCCGCCGGTCCGGGTGAACCGGACGTCCGCCCAGGCCACCGTGGGGGCGTGCCGGGCCACCCCGAGCAGGTTGAGGAACGCCACGTACGCCTTCTCGGGCAGCTGGTTGAGCCGGTAGATCATCACCTCGGTCAGGTGCGCGAACGCCTCCAGCAGCGCGATCCCCGGGTCGTGGGCGGACAGGTCCGTCCAGCCCGGACAGGACTGCCGGATCCGCTCCCGGGCCTCGGTGACGAGGTCGAGGAAGGTGCGGTCGTCGAGGTGGGGCACGGGCAGCGTCATGACGCTCCTTCCTCCGGCGGCACCCGACCGGGCGGCGGGCCCCCGGCCGGGCCGGGCGCGGCGGCAGAGTCTCCCGGGTCGTCGGCGGGCAGCAGGTCGACGGAGAACACCAGCTGCCCCGGCGTCAGGCTGGCCCGGATCCGGTAGTCGAGCCGGATCACCAGCCGCCACGGCTCGTCGGGGTCGGGGCCGGCGTCGACGTCGAGCACCTCCACCCGCGGCTCCCAGCGGGTGACGGCCGCCCGGACGTAGTGGATGGCCAGCCCGGCGGTCGTGTCGTCGTTGGGCGCGAAGACGAGGCGGTGCAGCCGGGAGCCGTACCCGGGGCGCATCAGCCGCTCGCCCGGCGTGGTGGACAGCAGCAGGAACAGCGCCTGGCGTACGGTCTCGTCGCCCTCGGTCATCGCGAGGCCGCCGGCGGCGGTCAGCGCGAGCCCGCCGCCGCGACCCGGGTCGAAGCCGGCGCCGACGAACCGGAAGGCCCTCACCGGTCCGCCCCCAGAAAGCCCTGCCGGGGGTCGCGCACCCGGTGGTGGACCAGGCCGGGCGGGGTGCCGTCGGTGAACCCGTCGAGGTGGGACAGGACCACCCGCCGGCCGTCGACGCGCACCCAGTCGCTGTAGCCGACCCGCACCCGCAGCGTCCTCGCGCACGGCTTGACCGTCGGCCCGTAGTTCGGGCAGGCGGTGATCTCCCGCCCCTCCGGGTCGTCGTCCACCAGCACCGGCACGCCGGCGACGGTCACCCACGCCTGCGAGGCACGGTTGCCGACCCGTCCGTCGTGGTCGCATTTGATCACCGAGTCGCGGTGGATCCAGCGCATCAGCCGCCTCCCTCACGATGGGCGCGGGCGAGCGCCCGGGCCCGCTGCGCCGCCGTTGCCGGGTCCTCGGTCGCCTCCGCGTGCAGGAAGTCGACGCTGCGGGCGCGCACCACCATGGCCCGGCCGGGCGCGGAGAGCACCAGGTCGGTCGCCGCGTGCAGGGTGGCCAGCTCGGGGGTCAGCTCCAGCCAGCTGCCGCCCTCCGTGGCGAGCCGCAGGCTCCGCGCGGCGTCGTCGACCACGACCGACTGCCCGCCCGCCGTCCGCAGCGACCAGCGCCGCGCCCGCCCGCCGTCGACCCCCGGGTCGTACGCCCCGGCGGCGCCGAAGAGCGAGCCGAGGACGATGCCCGACGCGGGATCGCCACCGGGCAGCGCCACCAGCACGGCGTCCTCCGGGTCCGGCAGCGCCACCAGCCCCTTGCCCGGTCCGGCGCCCGGGCAGAGCACGGCCAGCCACCCGGCGTCCAGCCCCCCGTACGCGGGCAGCTCGACCCGGACCCGGCCCCGCCCCTCCGGGTCGGCCACGTCGGTGACCCGGCCCAGGGTGACCGCGGCCGGGGCGGGCGGCCCGGCCGGCGGGGCCGGGGGTGGGGCGGTGGAGAACCGGGTGAGCTGCCCGGCGACGTCGATCGTGTGCACCACCTCGGTCAGCACGTACGTCCCCTCGACGCCGGCGGGCACGCCGGTGAGCGCGATCCGCCGGCCGGGCCGCAGCGCCGGGTCGACCTCGGCCGTCCCCTCGGCGGTGACCAGCGCGGCGACCCGCGCGTCGAGCCGGGCCTGGGCGAGCGCGGCCAGCTCGTCGTCGCCGCGCCCGGGCTGGTCGACGGCGGTCCGCACGCCGCCCGCGCCCACGTCGGCGGGGTCGGGGTCGGCGGCGATCCGCCGACCGCTGCGTGCCGCGCCCACCTGCTGGCTGATCGGCTCGGCGCGCTGCGGGTGCCAGCCCAGCGCCGCGCTCTCCCCGCCGGCCGCGTCCAGGTTGGTCGACACCCGCAGCGAGTGCAGCCCCCGGCCCAGCTCCAGGGCGACCGGCTCGCCGTGCCCCGCGAGGGTCAGCAGGCGCAGCCGGTCGCCGTCGACGACCACGTGCAGCCCGGCCCGCCCGGTCACCTCCCGCAGCAACTCCAGGTCGCTGTGCCGGTGCTGGGACAGCCGCTCCAGCCGAGGGCCGTCGGCCTCGGCGTCCACGGTCAGCCCGTCGTCCCCGCACAGCTCGCGGGCCAGGTCGGCGGCGGTCACCGCCTCGAGGACCCGCAGCCGCTGCCGCCGGCGCAGCCGGTGCAGCGCGTCGTACGCCCGCACCCGCAGCAGCGCCGCGCCGTCGGCCGCGTACTCGACCTCGACGCAGGTGACCTCGCCGGCGAACAGCGCGTCGGAGTGGCCGTCCAGGCGGAGCTCCAGCCGCGCCCCCGTCGGCACCGGCGGGGTGAGCGCGGCGGCGCCCGGCGCGGTGGTCAGCGCCACCTCGCACTGCGTCGGCTGGTCGAGCCGGGCCGCCACCCGGGCCGCCACCAGCCGGCGGGCCGCCCCGTCCGGCAGCGGCGCGCCGTCGAGCAGCACGGCGAGCGCGCGCGGGGCGGTCACGGCAGACCCGCCGGGCGGGCGGCCGCAACCGACTGCGGCGGCCCGGCGAACGGTGCGCCGGTCGGGGTGGCGATCGTGGTGCCCGACGGCCCGGCGAGCGGGGTGCCGGGCGGTGTGGCGAGCGTTGTGCCCGACGGCACGGCGAGCGGGGTGCCGGGTGGCACGGCGAGCGGGTCGGTGATCCGGTTGTGCTCGGCCAGCAGCCGCCACCGCAGCGGCGAGCCCAGCGCGTCGTGGGCGAGCAGGTCGAAGCGTACGCCCGAGTGGTCGGGCCCGGTCGCGCCGTCGCCGGCGGCCACGACGGCGCTGCCCGGCGCGACGGTCGGGGTGCTCGCCGCGGCCAGTTCCTCCGCGAAGCCCTGGCGCGCCCGGTCGGCGTCCTCCGCGACCCGGACCAGCTTCAGCCGCAGCCAGGACCGCTGCGGCGAGCCGGTGGCGGTGAACGCGTCGAAGCGCTCCGCCACCGCGACGACGACGCCCGGCACGTTCCACGTCTTGCCCCAGACCAGCCGGACCAGCGGCGGCCGCAGCGAGCCGTACTCGGTGGCCGAGTTCTCGGCGAGCATCCACAGCGGCCGGGTGAGCGCCCGCACGTCGGTCGGGCGAACCTGCCCCTCGGCGAAGTCCACGTCGAAGAGCAGGTCCAGCACCAGCTCGGTGCGACCGCCGCCGGTGAAGACCAGCGGGTCGTCGGCGAGCCCGGCCCCGGTGAGCTGCCCGCCGGCCGCGCCCCGACGGCGTACCCCCGCCAGCCGCGTCACCTGCACGGTCTCCGGGTTGAGCAGGCAGTCCACCCGTTCGCCGGTAACGTCGATGAGGAAGGCGACCCGCTCCATCAGCCACCCGCCTGTTCCCGGTCGAGCCGGCGGACGCGCTCGTCGTCGAGGGCCGCCGCGGGCACCGTCCACAGCGGCCGGTCGTCCGGCAGCGCCGGCCACGGCCCGCTCCGTTCCCGACCGCCGCCGAGCCCGCACCCGCCGCTGGCCGGCGTCGCGCCGCCGGGTTCGGGCAGCGCCGGCCAGGGCGCCGCCTCACTGGGCCATCCCGACGGCGGCACGCTGAGCAATCCGCCACCGCCGTCCCACTGCCCCCCGTGCCCGTCCCACTGCCCCGCGTGCCGGTTCCAAGGGTTGGTGGCCCTGTCCCGCAGCCCGCTGCCCCCGTGGCTGACGTCGAACGGTCCGCCCGGGGTGCCCGGAGATCTTGGTACGGAACGGCCCCTCCAGGGGCCATTTCCTACCAAGATCTCCGGCGACAGCCCGGCGCGGGCGGGGCGGGGTCGGGGCGGCGAGGCGTCGGCGGGTGCTGGGGGGTGGGGTGGGTTCGTCGGCGTGGGGGTACGGCGGTCGGTGGCCGATGGGAAGCCTGGGCCAGTGGCTGCCGGGTTGTTGGTGGCCGGGTGGGCGGCGGTCGGGGCGGCGGGAATGGGCGGGCCGATGGTGGCCTGTGGTTGAGCGGTCCACGTTGCGCCGCGGGGTGGGGGCACCGCCGGCCGGAGCACCGGCCAGCCGCCGCGCAGCGGGGGACGGTCGGCAGCCTCGTCCACCCCTCGACCTGCCCGGCGTTCGGTCGTCGACCGGTGGTCGTGCAGGCCGTCGCCGGCCCCCACCCGGCCGCCGTTCGGCGCACCGAGGTTCACTGGGTGACCGTCGTCGCGCGTTCCGCCGGCGCCGGACCTGCCGCCGTTGCCGTCGGGAAAGGCGCGCTCGTGCGGCCAGCCGGCCCCGCCCAGCGGGACGTTCCCGTGTCCTCGTCGCCCTCCACGCCAGTCGACTCCGTCCGGCGCAGGGTGCGGGCCGGACCAGTCGTCTCCGTCCGGCGAAGCGTGCCGGTGGAGACGGTTGTCCTCGCCCGGTGACGTGTGCCCGTGCGACAGGTCGCCTTCGCTCGGCGACCCGGATCCGTGCGACCAGTCGTACCCGCTAGGCCAGTCGTGCCCGCTAGGCCAGTCGTGCCCGCTCGGCCAGTCGTGCCCGCTCGGCCAGTCGTGCCCGCTCGGCCAGTCGTGCCCGCTCGGCCAGTCACCGCTCGGACAGGCACCGCCCGGCCAGCCTTCGCTTGGCCCATCGCTTGGCCACGGAACGCCTGGCCGTTCGCGTTCGGCGGGCAGCACGTGCCCGTCCCGTCGGCCGGGCACGGGCAGCCGTCCGTATCCGGGCTTCCCGACGCCTCCTCCCGGCGGGAGAGGCACCGGCCGGCGGCTCGACTCTGTGCCGTGCGGCGCGTCGGCGACCGTAGCCCTCGGCCCGTGCCGGTCGACGGGCGGCGGCGCGGCGGGACCGGTCGGGAAGAGGCCGGTGCCGACGCCGGGTTCGAGGTCGTGCAGCAGGCCGGGGGCATGGGCGGACACCACCCGCAACCAGTGCTCGGGCGGCTGGCCGGGGCGGCGCGCCGGCAGGGCGGTAGCCTCCGGGGCGGCCAGGAGCGAGTCCCCGGCCGAGAGCGAGTCCTCGGCCGAGAGCAGATCTCCGGCCGAGAGCGAGTCTCCGGCCAGGAGGGAATCCTCGGCCAGGAGCGAGCCCCCGGCCGAGAGCGAATCCTCGGCCGAGTGGGAGTCCCCGGCCGAGAGCGGGGGGCCGGCAGGGTGGGAGCCGCCGGTCGGGGGCGGGGCGTCGGCCGGGGAGCGGCGCTGCGACCGGCCGGCCCGGACGGGGGCGCCCGGACCGGCCGCCTCGACCAGGCGGGCCAGCTCGCCGAGCGCCGCGGCCGTCTCCCGGAGCCGGGCGGCCAGCCAGCTACGCGGTGGTCGGCGCGGCGGCACCGCCGGTCTCCAGTTCCAGGCTCTCGTAGCGCAGGGTGAGCGCCGCGATGGCGAGCTCCTGGCCGAGGGTGTTCAGGTGGGCGCCCCGCCACCTCGTCGGCCAGGCGTTGATCAGGTTCCAGCGCAGCACCTCCGAGGTGCCGGCCGCGTCGAGCAGCACGATCGAGACGTTGCGCCGGTTCACCGTGCCCCGGGCCACCGCGTACACCCAGTCCCACAGCTCGCGGGAGGCGGTGAGGCCGAAGTGCAGGGTCACCGGCGCGTACTCCACCTGGCCGGGGACCATCCGGATCCGGTCGTTGCCCTGTTCCCGGTACGGCACCCCGGGGATGCTCATCTCCAGGCCGCTGACCTCGGTGAAGTGTCCGTTGGTGACGCCGTTGACGAGGAGCTTGAAGTTGTAGGCCCGGTACGGGTCGACCGGGGCGCCCGGCTGTGGTGTGGCCGTGGTCGGCATGTCAGCCTCCGATCGTCTCGGTCTCGGTGCCGCCGGCCCACTGGCTCAGCTTGAACACCACGAACTCCGCGGGCTTGACCACCGCGACGCCGATGTGGGCGACGACCATGCCGGCGTCGCGTACGTCCGCGGGGTTGGTCTCCTCGTCGCACTTGACGAAGAACGCCTCCTCGGGCGTGCGCCCCAGCAGCGCGCCGTCGCGCCAGACCCGGGTGAGGAACGCGCCGATGTCGCGGCGGATGGACCGCCAGAGGGTGAAGTCGTTCGGCTCGAAGACCATCCACCGGGTGCCGTTGGCGATCGCCTGCTCGATGGCGATGCAGAGCCGGCGCACGTTGAGGTAGCGCCACTCGCTGGCCTCGGCGGCCAGCGTGCGGGCGCCCCAGACCCGGATGCCCTCGCCGGGGAAGTAGCGGATGACGTTGACGCCCTTGGGGTTCAGCACGTCGTGCTCGGGCCGGGTGACGAGGTGGGCGAGGTCGACGGCGCCGCGTACGGGCTCGTTGGCGGGGGCCTTGTGCACGCCGCGCAGGGCGTCCGTGCGGGCCCAGATGCCGGCCATGTGCCCGCTCGGCGGGGTGAGCACCAGTTCGCCGCTGAGCGGGTCGCGTACCCGCAGCCAGGGGTGGTAGAGGGCGCCGAGGTCGGACTGCCGGGGCCGGCACGCCGTCGGCGCCTCGTCCGCCGCTCCGGAGGCGGCCGAGCCGGAGGCGGCCGGGCCGGACCCACCGGACCCGCCGGAGCCCTCGGCGGGCTTGGGCGGCTTGCCGGTGGACGGGGTCGCCACCCTGGTCAGCGCCGAGACGTCCGGGACGTCCGGGGGCGGGTCGCAGATCGCCACCATCGTCCGCGTCCGCTCGGCCATGCTGAGCAGCGCCTCGTGCGAGACGGGGTCGTGGAAGCCGGGCGCGGCCAGGATGGAGATCTCGTCGATGCCCTCCAGCAGTTGCAGGCCGCCGCGCCGGTGGCCGGTGCCGGTGATCTCGCCGCCCTCGCCGACGTTCACGACCCAGCAGCGGCTGCCGCCGTTGTCGAGGAAGCCGAACACCGCCCGGGCCAGCGGGGTGCTCTCCAGTCGGTCCCCGTTCGCGTAGAGCCGCAGGAACTCGGTCCAGTTGTTGACCGCGACGGCCCTGCCGAGCTGGGCGTCGCGGTCCGGCGCGACTCCGACGAAGGCGGCCGTGCTGGTGCTGGCCGGCCCGATCGGGCGGGCGCCGTCGGGGACCTCCTCGACGTAGATGCCGGGCGAGAAGTAGGTGGGCATCGGTCCTCCCGGTGTGGTTCGCGGGGATCAGCGGGTCGGCGGCGCGCAGACGATGACGATGTCGGGCTCGGTCGGGTCGACCTCGGCGGTGAGGACGCGCCCCCGGCCGGCGAGCCGCAGCCGTACCGGCCCGGGGCGGTCGGGGTCGTGCGGGACGCCGACGACGCGGAACCGGCCGGCGGGGTCGGTCGTGGTGGCGTACGCCGTGCCGACGACCTCGACCCGCACGGCCGCGAGGGGCTGCCGCTCGGGGCCGACGACCCGCCCGTCGAAGGCCAGCATCTCCAGTTGCCGCAGCTCCAGCGGCCGCAGCACCGGGGGCGCCGGCGACGCCGAGTGGGCGACCTGGGCGGGCACGTCGATGAGCAGGGCCGGCCGGGGCGCCGTGCCGAACGCGGCCCAGAGCCGGGGGTCGCCGGCCTCCAGCACGACGGCGCGTTCCCCGCCGGCGGTCGCGGCGGCGAGCACCCGGTCCAACCCGGGCAGCGCCGCCGGCCCGCCGGCGCAGAGCAGGTAGCGGACGGTGAAGCGGTACGGCTCGCGCCCCCCGCTGCCCCGGGTCTGCCGGGCCGGGCGCAGCTCCATCGGCCAGAGCGTGAGCCGGGCGGGGTCGTCGTCGGGGCGCGGCGGGCCGACCGGGACGGGTTCCCCCGCCGCCCCGGCCAGCCAACCGGCCAGCTCGGCGGTGGCGGTCTCGATCGGGCCGCGCCCCGGCGTGGTCATCGCGGCGGCGTTCCCTGGACGCGGTACGCGATGGCCTCGTTCCACACGTGCGGGTAGACGCCGATCTCGAAGTACCGGGTGAACCGGTTGATGGGCGCGTTGGTGTGGTCGTGGTAGAGCAGCCAGACGGGGACGATGGTGAACAGCACGTAGTTGGCGAGCACCAGCGGGATGTAGAGCGGGCCGAGGATGCGCGCCTGGAGGATGTGCACGTCCTCGTGCCGCTGGATGCCGGGGCCCGAGCCGGCGCAGACCGTGCCGATCGTGGTGGCGTACCGGGGGGAGACCCCCTCGACCACGTTCAACCGGCAACTGTGCTGCGAGGTGGCCCGGTCCAGCGAGTGCCCGAAGAGCACGTGCGCGGCGAGGTAGACCGCGCCGACGACCGTGTTGAGCAGGCTCCAGGTGTGGTCGACGACGAAGAGGAGGACGCCCCTCGCGTCCGGGCCGTAGACCCGGGCCGAGGCGACCGCCCAGCCGAAGATCCCGCCGACGAGCAGGCCGGCGACCGCGCCGACCAGCAGCCCGACCGTGCCGCCGGCGAGTTGGCCGAGGATCGCGCCGGTGGCCACGTGTACGAGGGTGCTGAGGACTCCGTAGACCATGATGGCCCCCTCATACCCAGGAGCGGAGGATGCGGGGCTCGCGTCCCTGCGCGACCTGGGTCGGCGACGCCTGGGTCGCCTGCCGGTTGCCGGGCGGGAGCTGGTTGACGCCCAGCGCCGCGGAGAAGATGACCAGCCCGTTGAAGAACGCGATGATCCACTTCTCGGCGCCGGCGTCGGTGGCGAACGCCGCGGTCAGGTAGGACAGCGCGAGCGCGATGCCCAGCGCGATCCACTTGCGGGCCTTGTCGCCGCTCGGGCCGATCAGCCCGCCGATGACGTTGGTGGCGAGCAGCGTGGCGGCGCTCGCGCCGGTGAGGCTGCCCAGGGCGGCCCAGGTGAAGAGATCGTTCATCGCCGATCTCCCTTCGGTTGTGCGGTGGTGCGACCGGGGTGTGGTGGTGGTGCGGCCGGCGGCTCCGGGAAGCCTCCGACGGGCCCGGCCCGCCGCCGGGCGGCGGGCGGGAGCGGATAAGGGACCTCAGGCGGGCCCCGGCGGGCCGGGGAGCGTCGGGTCGCCCGTGACGGGGCTGCCGGCCGCCGGGCCGCTCGCCCTGTGGCTGCCGGGCGTCGGGCCGGCCGGCTGGCCCGGCACGACCGCGCCGCCGGCGGTGGGCGCCGGTCGCCGTCGACGGCGCAGCAGCAGTACGACCACCACGGCGACGAGCAGCAGGAGCGCCGCCGCGCCGGCCAGCAGCGGCCACGGGAATCCGCCGTCGTCGTCGCCCGGCCCGGCGGCGGCCGACGGCCTCGGCGGCGCCTCCGCGACCGCGCGCAGCTCGGCCGGCTTCTCCTGGTTGCTGCCGACCTGCCAGCTGACGGACCGGCCGTTGACCGTGCCGTTGGTGTCGAGCACCCGGCCGGGAAAGGTCACCGATATCTCGAACGACATCAGCCGCATGAACGCCTGCTGATTCTGCGGATTCTGTTCCGCCACCTTTCCGCCGTATTTCTTCGGGTCCAGCGGAAGGGTGAACCGGTAGAGGTCGCCGTCCCGTACCAGCCGCACGCTCTCGCTGTTGAAATCGCGCAGGGGGACGTTCCGGTAAACGATCTGGGAACCGAAGAGCTTGCCGTCCTCGTATCGGGTCTCCTCGCCCGGAGGCAGGGCCGGAATGTTCTGCCGCAGCTCCGCGAAGCCGGCCTCGACGGTGCGGTTGCCCGAGGTCAGGACGGTCTTCTGGGCGGTCAGCAGGAGTTGCCCGTCGACCGAGTCGTCGGCGTTGACGGTCAGCCCGACATTGAGTTGCATGCAGCCGGTCAGCGCGGCCACCAGAACGAGACACGCCGCGACGCGGAGTGCCCTGCCGCGGATGAGTCCCGTATTCATGGGCACAGTGTGTGTGATCCGGATCACTGGCAGCAGTCAGCGATCAGTCACAACGAAGTCGCCGATCTTACCGACGGGCGCTCCTTTTCGGCCGAGGCCGCGAAACGGCGGAATGGATATCCTGAGGGGTTGCCGCGGCACCGGACCGCCCGACCCGTCGCGGGCCCGCCCCGGTGCAGGTCTCGCAGCGGCCGCCGACCGGGCCGGACGCTGTCTCCGGCCGGCCCGGGTCGCGTCGGGTCGCGGGCGGCAGCGGCGTGGCGAGGTGGTGGATGTCGTTGCGCAGCACCCCTCCGGCGGTGCAGCACCGCCTCTGGCGGGGTGGCCGCGGCGGCCGGTCAGGACGCGGCGAGGCGGTGGTCGCGCGGGGTGACCCCGCGGACCCGACGGAACGCCGTGCTCAGCGCGAAGGGGCTGCCGTAGCCGACCTTGCGGGCCACCGCGCCCAGGGTGGCGTCCGGCTCGCGGAGCAGGTCGGCGGCGAGCGCCAGCCGCCACCCGGTGAGGAACGTCATCGGCGGCTCGCCGACCAGGTCGGTGAACCGGCGGGCCAGCGCCGCCCGGGAGACGCCCACCTCGGCTGCGAGGGAGGCGACCGTCCACGGCCGGGCCGGGTCGTTCTGGAGCAGCCGCAGCGCCGGGCCGACCACCGGGTCGGCGGCGGCGACGTACCAGGCGGGCGCGGCGCCGGGGCGGGCGAACCAGGCGCGCAGCGCGGCGATGAGCACCAGGTCGAGCAGCCGGTCGAGGACCGCCTCCTGGCCGGGCGCGTCCCGGGTGACCTCCTCGGCGAGCAGGGGCACCAGCGGGCTGCGCCACTCGTCGCCCCCGACCGTGACCAGCGGCGGCAGGGCGGTGAGCAGCCGCCGGCTCAGCTCCCCGGGAAGCTGGTAGGTGCCGGTCAGCAGCACGGTCGCGCCGTCCGTGCCGGTGCCCCAGGTGCGTACGCCCAGCGCCATCGACTCGGCCAGCGGCTCCCCGCGCAGGGTGGTGCACCGCTGCCCCGGGTGGATGACCACCTGCGGCGGGGTGGCCGGGTCGTCGGCCACGAGGTAGCCGTCGGGCCCGCGCAGCACCGCCACGTCGCCCGGCCCCAGCCGCACCGCCGCGCCGTCGTCGGGCACCACCCAGGCCGCGCCGCGCACCAGGGCGACCACGGTCAGCGGGGCGCGGTCCTCGATGCGCAGGGCGAACGGCGGGTCCAGCAGCGACCGGAGCAGGAAGGCGCCCCGGGCGCGGGGCCCGTCGAGCAGCCCGGTGAGCGGATCCATCCCGCCAGCGTAGACGAATGCGCATGGCTCCAGGCGCGTACGCCATCCGGCGTCTCGGTCACGACCGCCCCGGGGCCGGCGGGAGGCGGTGGGCGGTGCCGCCGTCGGCGCGTGTCGCCGGGTGCGCGCGCGGCCGTGCCGTCGCCGTGTTCCGCCGGGGCTCGGGGCGGGGCGGCGTTCGCCGTCGAGGGGCGGACCCCTCGACGGCCTGGGATCAGGCGCGGGGCCCGAGGTCCCGGCACCTGGACAACCACTACGCCCTCCAGCAGGCCATCGTCGGGGCCCTCGCGCCCGACGGCACGGATCCGGACACGGTGTTCCGCATCCGCGCGGCGGCGGGCGCCTGCCTGGCCGCCATGCACACCGCACTGGTGCGCTGGGCCGAGGACGACGGACGGGCCGAGCTGCCGGACCTGATCGCGAAGGCGCTTGCCGCCGCCTTCGGCGACGACACCGTGGGCGCCGGCCCGAACGCCTGAGAGGGCCCCGCGCTCCGCGGGTCGTCCGGGCCGCGCCGCCGAGGCCCGGCCGTCGTCACCCGGGCGCTCGGCGGCCGGATGGCCAGGACGCCCCCGCCGCGCGCCGCCCCCCGGGTCAGTCGGCGACCGTCAGCCAGTCGGCGGCGCGGTGCCGGATGTCGGCCGGCACCTCGTGCGGGCCCGGGAACTCGTCGTAGGTGACGTCGTAGCCGAGCGAACGCAGCCGGGGCACCAGGCGGCGGCTGCACACGTCGACCGGCAGGACCGGGTCGTCCGCGCCGTGCGAGACGTAGACCCGGGGCCGGCCGTGGGTGACCAGCGGCGCGGCGAAGCCCGGGGAGAAGGCCAGCACCGCGTCGACCAGGTCGCCGTTGGTCAGGCCCAGGGAGAGGGCGTACGAGGCGCCGTCGGAGAACCCGCCGAACGCCACCTGCCCGACGGGGTAGCCGGCGAAGGCGGTCGCGAGCAGCCCGTCGATCCGCCGGACGTCCACCCCGTAGCCCGCCACGATCAGGTCCCAGCTGCTCGACGCGGCCTGCGGGGCCACCAGCAGCAGCCGGTGCGCGTCGGCGACGGGCAGCAGCAGGTCCAGGCCCTGCCGCGCCGAGCCGCCCGCCCCGTGCAGCAGCAGCACCAGCCGGTACGGCCGGTCGGCGACCGGCTCCGGCGCGTACACCATCGCCAGCGGCCCGCCGTCGGCGTCGGTCAGCGTCACCATGCCGGTGGCGGCCCGGGTGGTTGGCGGCGCCGGACGCGCGGTGAGCCGGCCGTGCCGGGGGTTCTCCTCCGGCTGCCGGTGCGGCGCGGCGGGTTCGGCCACGGGATCACCGCTCCTCGTCGTCGGCGGGGTGCGGCGGCGGTTACCCCGCCGCCCGGCGGTTAACCCTGCCGACCCGGCTGGCCGCCTCGCCCACCGGCCTGGGCAGCCGTCGGCCGCTGACCGGGGGCCCGGACGGACCCCCGACCCCGCTGGCTCCGCCGGGGCGGACGGTCCTGCCGGGCCGGGTCATGCGCTGAGGCGGCGGACCAGCCGGGACGGGAACACCGTCGCCGGCGGCACCGGCCGGCCGGCCAGCACGGCGGTCGCCGCCGCCGTGGCGATCTGCCCCACCGGGTGGGTCGCCGTGGTCAGCGCGGGGGCGGTCATCGCGGCGAGCGGGATGTCGTCGAAGCCGGTGACGGCCACGTCCCCGGGCACCTGGACGCCGTCGCCGCGCAGCCCGTCGATCAGCCCCAGCGCGGTCGCGTCGCTGATCCCGACGATCGCGTCCGTGTCCGGCCAGCGGCGCAGCACCTCGCGGGCCGCCGCCCGGCCCCGGCGCGCGCTGAAGTCCCCCCGCACCAGCCGCACCGGCAGGCCCGCGTCGCGCACCACCCGGCGGTACGCGCCGACGGAGCGGCCGGCGCAGGACAGCCAGCGCGGCCCGGTGACCATGGCGATGCGGCGCCGGCCGGTGGCGTACAGGTGCCGCACCACGGCCTCCGTGCCGCCGCCGTTGTCCACGTCGAAGGCGGGTACGAGGGCGGAGCCGATGCCGATCGACGCGACCCTGCCCCGCAGCGCCGCCGGGACGGCCCGGAGCACCGCCTCGGTGGTGTTGACCAGGACGACCCCGCCGACGCTGCGGTCCTCGGCCAGTTCGCGCAGCCCGGCCGGGTCCCGCCGCGGCAGCCAGTGCAGCGCCACCCCGAGCCCGTGCGGCGCGCAGACCCGCGCGGCCGCGCCGACCACCCGGTCGACGTACGGGTCGTCGAGGACGGCCGGGCCGGCGCCGGACACGGCGACCACCAGCCGTACCCCGGTGCCCCGGACCAGCGCGCGGGCGGTCAGGTTCGGGACGTACCCGAGCCGGCCGGCGGCGGCCTTGACCCGGTCCCGGGCGTCCGGCGAGGCGTAGCCCGTCCCCGCGATCACCCGCGACGCGGTGGCCCGGGAGACCCCCGCCGCCAGGGCGACGTCGGTCAGGGTCGGTGGTCGGTGTGCCGTCGTCATCGCTGTCCTCCCGTGTCGCCGGCCGTCCGGGCGCGGCCGACCGTCGCATCATTCTCCGCCGGCGCCGCCGACCGTAAGGGGCGGATCCGGGTTGCGCTGATAGCGCTCTCAGGTGTGCGATCGGGGCAGACGCCCGAGGCGAGAGGACCGTAACCGTGAGCCGCACCACCGTCCCGACCGCCGCGCCGGCCCCGCCCGCCGTGCCCCGGGCGGTGCTGGTCGCCCGTACCGCCGTGGCCGTGGTGTTCGCGCTCAACGGGCTGGCGGTCGCCACCTGGTTCTCCCGGGTGCCCGCCGTCCGGGACGCGCTGGGGCTCAGCGCGGGCCGGCTCGGGCTGCTCCTGCTCGCCATGTCCGCCGGTTCGCTGCTCGCGATGCCCACCGCCGGCCTGGTGGCCCAGCGGCTCGGGGCGGCCCGCACGGTGGCCCTCGGCAGCGCGCTCGTCGCGGCCGGGCTCGCCGTGGCCGGGTTGGCCGCCCAGGCCGGCGCCCTGCCGGGGGTCGCGCTGGGGCTGTGCGCGTTCGGCTACGGCTCCGGCATCTGCGACGTCGCCATGAACGTCGAGGGCGCGGCGGTCGAACGGCGGCTGGGGCGCACGATCATGCCGCGCTTCCACGCCGCGTGGAGCCTCGGCTCCGTGGCCGGCGCCGGGCTCGGCGCGGGGGCCGCCCGCCTCGGCCTGCCGGTCGCCGCACACCTCGCCGCGCTCGCGGCGGTGGTGCTCTGCGGCACGCTGCTGGCCGTCCGGTCGTTCCTGCCGGCGGCCGAGAGCGGTACGGCCGCCGCGTCGGCGGCCCCGGCCGAGCGCCGCCGCGACCTGCTCGCCGCCTGGCGGGAGCCGCGCACGCTGCTCATCGGCCTGCTGGTGCTGGTGGCGGCGTTCGCCGAGGGCAGCGCCAACGACTGGCTCGCCGTCGCCTTCATCGACGGCCACGACCTGAGCGAGGCGGCCGGCGCGGCGGTCTTCGGCGTCTTCGTCGTCGGCATGACGCTGGGCCGCACGGTGGGCACCGTCGCGCTCGACCGGTGGGGCCGGGTGCCCGTCCTGTCGGCCACCATCCTGCTCGCCACCGTCGGGGCGGGCGTGGCGGTGCTCGCCGGGTCCGGGCCGGTGGCGGTCGTCGGCGTCGCGCTCTGGGGGCTCGGCGCGTCGCTGGGCTTCCCGGTCGGGATGAGCGCGGCGGCCGACGACGAGCGGCGGGCGCCCGCCCGGGTCAGCGTGGTCGCCGTGATCGGCTACACGGCCTTCCTCGGCGGCCCGCCGCTGCTCGGCCTGCTCGGCGACCGGGTGGGCACGCTGCACGCCCTGCTCGTCGTGCCGGTGCTGCTGCTGCCCACCCTGGCCCTGGTGCCGGCCACCCGCCCGCCGGCCCGCTGACCTTACCCCGCAGGTCACTCACACCCGGCTCGCAGCCGCGTCCCAGGAAACGGTGCTGCACTGGGAGGACGCCGAGGAGAAGGGGGAGTGGGGATGGGCTGGTTCAGTCGACGGTCGCGCGGCGCCGACGCGACCCCCACGAAGCTCGACCGGGAGGCGACCCGCGAGGACCTGGCCGCGCTGGAGGCGTTCGTCACCAGCCGGCGGGGCGTCGAGTTCTACCTGGAGCCGGAGACCACCGCGACCGACACCACAGTGGTGGCGATCGCCCACGACGGCGAGTGGATCCGCCGCCGCACCGGCTCGCCGCGCGCCGCCGGGTCGATCGCCCGCAGGCACGCGGTGCCGCTGTACGAGGCCGCCCGCACCGGCTACCCGGAGCGGATGCGGGCCTGGAACCGGGCCCACCCGGAGCGTCGCGCCCGCTGAGCCCGCCGCCGCGTCACCCCGCGGCGACCGCCGCGCGCGCCTCGTCCAGCGTCATCGGCGGCTGGTGGCTCGCGACGTACCAGTGCAGGTCGTCGGCCAGCAGCCGGCGGACGAGGGCGAGGTCGGGCCGGTCCTCGGGGGTGCGCAGGTGCGCCGGGGGCGGGTAGTAGCAGTCGCCGAGCAGCAGCACGCCCGAGTCCGGCACCGCCACCACCGTCGAGTCCGGCGCGTGGGCGCCCCCGACGTGCCGCACCCGTACGCCGACCGGCAGCTCCACCTCGTCGGTGAAGGTCCGGGTCGGCGGCAGCACCGCGAAGTCGTCCCACGAGTCGACCGCCAGCGCCCGGGCCCGGAAACTCGGGCCGAGCCGCGGGTTCGCCCGCACCTGCTCCCGCAGGTATCGGTGGCTCCACGGCCGGGCCGCCTCCTCGCGCAGCAGCCGCTCGCCGGCGACGTGGCCGACGATCTCGACGTCGGGCCAGGCGCAGGCGCCCCAGACGTGGTCCCAGTGGTGGTGCGTGTAGACCAGCCAGCGCGGCGGCGGCAGCCCGGCGGCGCGCAGGGCGGCCTGGATCTCCCGGGCGTGCGCCGGGCTCTGCCCCGCGTCGGCCATCCCGCAGGACCACCTGGAGATGGTGGAGGCGCGCCGGCGCGGCCTGCGCGTGCTGCACCGTTCCGAGGCCCTCGCGGCGGCGATGAC
>NZ_JBSGDY010000099.1:0-23075 GCF_053602615.1 Micromonospora sp. NPDC004336 | reverse complement strand
GCAGGCCGCCGACCTCGTCGCCCAGCACTGGAACAGCTGACACAGACCTTCCACCACAAGGGGGACCACCGGCCGGCACCCGACCACGGGTGCCGGCCGGCGGCACATCCACCTGCACGCACGGCCAGCCGATCCTGAAAAAGAGGGGCCGGTCGGGGAACACCGATTGCCGTCGGCTGGTTGAATGAGGTGTCGGTGTGTCCAGTGTCCCCGGGCCTCACCTGAATTGCCTTCGCGGAATACCGTCCGGCTGGAGCCGCGTCGCGCCACGCGCCGAGAGGCGACATGCACACCGACACCCAGCGCCGCCCCCGGACCTCCCGGTCCGGGGGCGGCGCTGTCTCGTCCGTACCCCCGTCCGCCCGGCGTGGCCGTGCCGGGCGTAGCCGGTGGCCGGACGAGCGACCGTCGCGGCGAAGGGGTTGTGGTGTGCGTCATCGGCGGTGTTTACGCAGCTCACCGCGGGTAAGAGGGGCGCGCTCCCGAACTTTGAGGCAGGTATCAGCACCATGGCTCCACCCCGCACCCCCGCCCGCTACCACGGCCTCCACCGCGCGGCTGCGCGCCCGGTGCCGGCGGTCGCCCGCACGGTCGCGTCGCTGGCCGTTCTCGTCGTGCTCGCGACGCTCTTCCTCGACGCGTTGCTGATCGTCGTCGGGCTGCTCACCCCGGTCGCGGCATCGGTGTCACCGCTGCGCCGCTGGCTGAGCCGGCTGGCGGTCCCGCCGGCCCGGGCCATCCCCGCGCACGGGCGTTGACGTCGACGCCGCCCGGGCCCGGCGTCGGTCGACGACACCGGGGCCGGGGGCGTCGGTTCCTCAGCGGGCGACGTACTCGCGCAGGTGGCGGGCGGTCAGGGTGTCGCCGTGGGCGACCAGGTCGGCCGGGGTGCCGGTGAACACGATCCGGCCGCCGTCGTGCCCGGCCCCCGGCCCGAGGTCGATGAGCCAGTCGGCGTGCGCCATGACCGCCTGGTGGTGCTCGATGACCACGACGGTGTTGCCGGCGTCGACCAGCCGGTCCAGCAGCGCGAGCAGCTGATCCACGTCGGCCAGGTGCAGGCCGGTGGTCGGCTCGTCCAGCACGTACGTGCTTCCGCTGTCGGCCATGCGGATGGCCAGCTTGAGCCGCTGCCGTTCGCCGCCGGAGAGCGTGTTGAGCGGCTGCCCGAGGGTGAGGTAGCTCAGCCCGACGTCGACCATCCGGTCGAGGATCACCCGGGCCTGGCCGGTGGGGAAGAAGTCTCGCGCCTCGATGGCCGACATCGCGAGCACCTCGCTGATGTTCTTCCCGCGCAGCCGGTAGGTGAGCACCTCGTCGGTGAAGCGTCGCCCCTCGCACCGTTCGCAGACCGAGGCGACGCCGGCCATCATCGCCAGGTCGGTGTAGACCAGCCCGATGCCCTTGCAGGTCGGGCAGGCGCCCTCGGAGTTGGCGCTGAACAGCGCGGCCTTGACCCCGTTGGCCTTGGCGAAGGCGGTCCGGATCGGATCCAGCAGGCCGGTGTAGGTGGCGGGATTGCTGCGCCGGGAGCCCCGGATCGGGGACTGGTCGACGACCACCACGCCGTCGCGGCGGCGCAGCGAGCCGTGGATCAGTGAACTCTTGCCGGAACCGGCGACGCCCGTGACCACGGTCAGCACCCCGAGCGGGATGTCGACGTCGACGTCGCGCAGGTTGTGCAGGTCGGCGCGGCGGATCGGCAGGTGGCCGGACGGCCGGCGTACGTGCTCGCGGAGGCGGACGCGGTGGTCGAGGTGGCGCCCGGTGAGGGTGTCGGAGCGGCGCAGGCCGGCGACGTCCCCGGTGTAGCAGATCCGACCGCCGGCGGTGCCGGCGCCGGGACCCAGGTCGACCACGTGGTCGGCGATCGCGATGGTTTCCGGCTTGTGCTCCACGACCAGCACCGTGTTGCCCTTGTCGCGCAGGCGCAGCAGCAGGTCGTTCATCCGGGCGATGTCGTGCGGGTGCAGCCCGACGGTCGGCTCGTCGAAGACGTACGTGACGTCGGAGAGACTGGAGCCCAGGTGGCGGACCATCTTCACCCGCTGGGCCTCGCCGCCGGAGAGGGTGGCGGACTCGCGGTCGAGACTGAGGTAGCCCAGGCCGATCTCGACCAGCGAGTCGAGCAGGTCGCGCAGGTTGCCGACCAGCGGGGCGACCGACGGGTCGTCGATGCCGCGGACGAACTCGGCCAGGTCGCTGATCTGCATCGCGGAGCACTCGGCGATGTTGCGCCCGGCGATGCGGGAGGAGAGGGCGGCGGCGTTGAGTCGCGTGCCCTCGCACGCGGGACAGGTGGCGAAGGTGACGGCCCGGTCGACGAACGCGCGGATGTGCGGCTGCATCGACTCGCGGTCCTTGGCCAGGTAGAGGCGGCGCACCTTGACCGCGAGGCCCTCGTACGTCCAGTTGTTGCTGCCCACCTTGATCTTGGTGGCCGGTTTGTGGAGGAAGTCCTCCCACTGTTGCGGGGTGTAGTCCTGGAGCTTGACGTCGGGGTCGAACAGGCCGGAGTTGACGATGGTCTGCCAGTACCACGAGTCGACGGCGAAGTTGGGCACCGTGATCGCGCCGTCGTTGAGCGAGCGCTCGACGTCGACCATCTCGTCGACGTCCAGGTCGGAGATCCGGCCGAGGCCCTCGCAGTGCAGGCACATGCCCTCGGCCAGGTTGAAGCTGAAGGCGCCGGCCCCGCCCACCTGCGGGGTGCCGAGCCGGCTGAACACGATCCGCAGCATCGCGTACGCGTCGGTGGCGGTGCCTACGGTGGATCGGGAGTTGGCGCCCATCCGCTCCTGGTCGACGACGATGGCGGCGCTCAGGTTGCGCAGCGAGTCGACGTCGGGGCGGCTCAGGTTCGGCATGAACGACTGGAGGAAGGCGCTGTAGGTCTCGTTGATCAGGCGCTGCGACTCGGCGGCGATGGTGCCGAAGACCAGCGAGGACTTCCCCGACCCGGATACGCCGGTGAAGACGGTCAGCCGGCGTTTGGGGATGTCGACGGAGACGGTGGCGAGGTTGTTCTCCCGTGCTCCGCGTACCTCGATCATGTCGTGGCTGTCGGCGGCGGAGTGTGCTTCCTGCTGCATGCGAACCCTTCGCGAGGTCGTGGGCGGCGTGGCCGCCCGGACTGCTGTCACGGGGAGCGGGCCCGTCGTACCGTACAGCGTACGGTACGACGTACGGAGGTTGGGGGCAGGGGAGTCCCCGGGACGGCGGCCCGACCCTCCGGCCGCCTTCAATCGTCTCACTGAACCGTGTGTGAAGGGTTTGTCGATGTGCCCGCAGGAAATCGCGCGTGAGCGAGCGGCGAAGTCTCAAACGGCGTCCAGGCCGGCCAGCCCGCGCTGCGGCCGGTGGCCGACCCCGCGGACGGTCCCCACGAGGCGGGCGTCACCCCGTTCGGGAACGGCGCCGCCCGGAGGTCGACCTGCCGCTCGGCCGCGTTCCTCGGCGGCGCCGCGCGGCTGCCGGACGCACCGCCCCGGGCCCGCCCGCCTGACTCAGCGCAGCACCAGCAGGTCGAGGTGGTCGACGACCGGGCCGGTCTCCTCGCGCGCCGCGGCCCGGAGCCGGGCCAGCCCGGCGGCGTACTCCTCGTCGGTGATCAGCTGGAGCGGGGTGTGGGCGCGGCGTTCGAGGCGTTCCGCGAGCTCGGCCAGCGAGCCGGCGGTGGTCTGGGCGACCGGCTCGACGCTGCTCACGGCGAACCCGGCCGCCGCGAACACCGAACGCACCCTCGCGAGGTCGGGGTAGCGCCGCAGCACCCGGACCGCCTCGGGGAACCAGCGGAACAGGGCGATCCGTTGGTGCCGGCCGGGGAACGGCGAGCGGATCAGCACCGGCGCGCCCGGCCGGAGCACCCGTCGCAGCTCCCGGGCCGCCGCGTCCAGGTCGGGTACGTGGTGGATCATCGTGGACAGCCAGGCGGCGTCCATCGTCGAGTCCCGCAGCGGCAGCGCGGCCGCGTCTCCGGCGAGCAGCGGCCGGTGGGCGGCGCGGGAGCGCATCGCCGCGGCGGGTTCCACCCCCACCACCCGGGCGCCGAACCAGTCGGTGAAGGCACTTGCCCAGGCCCCGGTGCCGGCGCCGAGGTCGAGCACGGTGATGCCCGGCCGCAGGCGCAGGTGCCGCCCGACCGCGTGCCGCCACCGGTCCAGCCCGCTGCGCGCCAGCTCGCGTCCGGCGGCGAAGGCGGCCGCGTCGGCGTCGTCGTAGGAGATCAGAGCCACGGCCATCACCTCGCCACCGTCGCCGGGACATCCGGGCGATCGTTCCCCGGTTCTAGTGGGTGGGAAAGGCCGTGGGCAATGGCTTGTGAGCCAACCGACGCGGCGGTGCGGCCACGACCCCGGTGGATCAGCCGGCCGTCGACGACGCCAGCGCCGCCAGCACCAGCAGGGTGCCCGCCAGCTCGACCAACCCGACCCGCTTCGGCGTGATCCGACGCCCCGGCAGCAGCACGGCCCGGGCCAGCAGCGCCGCGAAGACCACGGCGACCGGCGCCGGCGCCCAGAGCGCCGCCGCGACGACGGCGACCGCGTGGTACGCCCACGACGCCCACCGGTACCGGACGCTGTCCCGCTCGCGGATCATCGTCTTGACGTTGAGAATCGTGCCGACGAGATAGCCGAGCGCCACCACGGTCACCCCGACCACCTCGGCCGGCGGCACCTCGGCGACCGTCGCGACGACGAACCCGAGTAGCCCGCACTGCGCCACGAAGGCGAGGTCGTTGACGAGTGCCCGGTCCCGGCGCCGGCGCGCGAAGCCGGCGTTGACGGCGGCCAGGACCCCGAAGAGCGGCGCGTACGCCAGGACCGCCGGCCGGGCCACCACGACGGGAGCCGCGCACAGCACGGCGACGACGCCGTACGCGGTCACCTGCGGGCGTACCCGGCGGAGGCGGCCGGTCTTGGCCGCCGGGAGCAGGAAGTACGACAGCGGGTACGCGGCGAGCAGGGCCCCCAGCAGGAACAGGTGCAGCGGGTGCGGGCCGGTGACGGTGACCGCCGCCAGGACGGGCAGCAGCAGCATCGCCCACGCGCCGTGCTGCGGCGGCAGCCAACCGGGTGACCGCCCCCGGCGGCGGGCGCGGGCGGCGGGGGTCGCGGGCCGCCCGGCCGGATCGGCGACCGGGCGGCGGGCCGGCACGGTGGTCACGGCAGCGGCGTCACGGTGAGCAGGACGGCCGCATCGGTCACGGCGTGCAGCGCGTGCCGCCGCGGCGGGATGACCATGAGGTCGCCGGCGTGGCCCTCCCAGGACTCGTCGCCCGCCACCAGGCGCACCTGTCCCTGGAGCACCTGCAGCGTCGCCTCGCCCGGGCTGTCGTGCTCGTCGAGCGAGCGGCCGCCACAGAGGGCGAGCAGCGTCTGCCGCAGCCGTCGGTCCCGGCCGCTGTGCAGGTTGCGGGCGCTGCGCCCGCTGTCGGCCTCCCGGGCGGCGGCGAGCTGCTCGTCGGCGAGGCGGGTCAGCGAGAGGGCTTCCATGATGCGTCCGTCCTTCCGGGTCGGCGTGGCACCGGCGTGCGGGGCGAGCCGACAGCGCGCCTGTCACAAAACCGGTATACCGTTTACCGCTTTCGGATTACCAGCTTCCGCGCCGGCGACGCACGCCGGCAGGGCCGATGGTCCCGAACCGGGGCGGCCACGGGCCCGATGCGCCCCCGGCCCTCCGCGCCCGACACCCACACCACACCCCGCGCCCCGCATGGCCACCGCGCATCCGTAACAGCGGTCAAGATCTGCGCAACTTCCGGGAAAGTGCGGTCTCGACGCGATCGGGAGGCCACACCTTCCAGGAAGTTGTGGGCGGCGGGGCGAACAAGGTCGAAGGCGCGGACCGCCGCGCTGACGGCGCCCGGTGGAGGCGCCCCGCGAGTGCGCGCCGGGTGGTGGGCGCGTCGTGACGTACGAGTTCACCGTGCGGCATCGGGAAGCCGGCCCGCACCACGATCTTGCCGGCTAGGGTGCGGGCATGAAGGTTCGGCTGCTGGCGGCCACGGCGACCGCCGTCCTCCTCGCCGTCGGCGTGCCCGTCCCCGCGTCGGCCGGGCCGACCGGGCGTACCGCCTCCGCGACGGTCGCCGGCGCCGTGCCGCCCGCGCCGTGCCCACGGGCGCCCGCGCCGAAGGTGTCCCGGCCGCCGCGCCCGTCGCCGCCGCCGGCCGTGCCCGAGGAGCGGGCCGTCGGTGGACCGGCGCTGGACACCGCCGGCCTAGTCGTCCCCGCGGCGGTGCCCCGGCCGCCGGCGGTCACCGCGACCTCGTGGCTGGTCGCCGATCTGGACACCGGCCAGGTGCTGGGCGGCTGCGGCCCGCACGAGTACGCCACCCCGGCCAGCGTCCAGAAGCTGCTGCTGGCGGCCACCATGCTGCCCCGGCTCGATCCGACGCGGGTCGTCACCGTCACCGACGGCGACATGAACATCGAGCCGGGCTCCTCCGCCGTCGGGCTGGTCGCCGGCGGGCGCTACCGGATCGAGACCGTCTGGCTCGGGCTGCTGCTGCAGTCCGGCAACGAGGCGGCCAACGTGCTGGCCCGCCTCGGCGGCGGCCCGGACGGGATGGCGGGCGGCGTGCGGGCCATGAACGAGGAGGCCCACCGGCTCGGCGCCCTGCAGACCCACGCGGTCACCCCGTCCGGCCTCGACGGCAAGGGCCAGTTCACCAGCGCGTACGACCTGGCGCTGATCGCCCGGGCGTGCTTCGCCGACCCGACCTTCCGCCGGTACGCGCTGACCGAGACCCACCGCATCCCCGCCCAGCCGGCGCAGCGGACCAAGGGCTTCGAGATCCAGAACGAGAACCAGCTCATCTACCGCTATCCCGGCGCGCTCGGCGGCAAGACCGGCTTCACCGACCTGGCCCGGCACACGTACGTCGGCGCCGCCGAGCGGAACGGTCGCCGGCTGGTGGTCACGCTGCTGGGCGCCGAGCCGCAGCCCGCGCGGGGCTGGGAGCAGGGTGCCGCCCTGCTCGACTGGGGCTTCTCGCTGCCCCGGGGCACCACGGTCGGGCGGCTGGTCGAGCCGGGGGAGTTGGCCGCCTCGGCGGCTGCCACGCCCCCGGCGCTCGCGGCCACCGGCGCCCCGCGCCCGGCAGCAGCCAGCGGCCCGCTCGACGACGGTCTGGCGGGCAGGTGGCCGGTGGCCCTGCTCGCGGCGGCCGTGCTCGGGCTGGCGGCGGTCGTGTTGCTGCGGCGACGCCGGTCGGGACGCGGCCGGACACCCTGACGGCAACCTCGCCAGCCGGGCGGCCTCGCCAGCCGGGCGGCGGGGCAAGCGGGCGTCCTCGCCAGCCCGGCAGGCTCGCCAGCCCGGCGGCCTCGTCAGCCGGGCGGCCTCGTCAGCCGGGCGGCGGGGCAAGCCGGCGTCCTCGGCAGCCCGGCGGGCGGCGGTGCGGATCGACAAGCGGCGACGCGCTCCATAGACTCCGGTCTTTCTGGTGCCACACGTCCAGGAGGACCCCACGTGTCGAGCGATCCCCGACCGCACCCCGCCCCGTCGATCGCGGTGCGCCGCCGACCGGCCCGTACGCTGACCCGCCTCGCCGGGGTGGCCCTGGTGGCGGGCGCGCTCGTAACCGGTGGCGGCGCCACCGCGGTGGCCGCCCCCGCCGAGGCTGCGGCCGACGCCACGGCCGATCCCCGGGTCACGCCCGGGCCCTGCGCCTACACGGAGACGCCCGAGGAGCCGGCCGCCCGGCCGGTCCCGCTGCCGCCGGACCCGAGGCGCACCCCGGACCGGGGCACCGTGCGGGTGACGCTGCGGACCAACCAGGGGCCGATCGGGCTGACCCTCGACCGGGAGGCGGCGCCGTGCACGGTGCAGAGCTTCCTGCACCTGGTGCGCCACCGCTTCTACGACCGGACCTCCTGCCACCGGCTGACCGCGTACCCGACGCTCAAGGTGCTCCAGTGCGGTGACCCGTCCGGCACCGGGTCGGGTGGGCCGGGCTACCGCTACCTCGACGAGCTGCCCACCGACCTGCCGCCGGCCCCGACCGACCCGACCGGCGTGCGCCGGCTCTACGCCCGGGGCACCCTCGCCATGGCCAACGCGGGCCCCGACACCAACGGCAGCCAGTTCTTCCTGGTCCAGTCCGACTCGGCGCTGCGCCCGAACTACACCGTCTTCGGCTCGATCGACGCCGCCGGCCTGGCCACCCTCGACCGGATCGCCGCCGCCGGCATCGCCCCGACCGCGGAGGACCCGGCGCCGGTCGACGGCGCGCCCGCCCTGCCGGTGGACATCCACCGGGCGGTCCGGCACCACCATCACCGCTGATCGTTCGTGCCGTTCCCGCCGGGCGGATCCCACCCGGTCGTCCGGCGGGAACGGCGAAACTTTCGGAGCGTCACCGGAAGCGTTCGGGCGGGTTGGCCGGTGCCCCGGCGGCCGTCACGGCTCGCGCGGCGGGGCCGTGCTGTCGCGTACGACGAGGTGGGTGGCGAGCTCCACCCGGGGGGAGTCGATGGCCTCGCCCTGGGCCAGCCGCAGCACGGTGCGGGCGGCCAGCCGGCCCATCTCCACCAGTGGCTGCCGGACGGTGGTCAGCGGGGGTGAGGCCCAGCGCGCCTCGGGCAGGTCGTCGAAGCCCACCACGCTGACGTCGTCGGGGATCCGCAGGCCCCGGCGGCGTACGGCCTCGTAGACGCCGAACGCCATCTGGTCGCTGGCGGCGAAGATCGCCGTCGGCGGCGCGTCGAGGTCGAGCAGCGCCGCCCCGGCGGCGAAGCCGGAGGCGTGGTAGAAGTCGCCGGGGTGCACCAGGGTGTCGTCCATCGGCACGCCCGCGGCCTCCAGCCCGGCCCGGTAGCCGTCGAGGCGGGCCCGGCTGCACAGCAGGTGGGTGGGGCCGGCGACGAAGCCGATCCGCCGGTGCCCGAGCGCGAGCAGGTGCTCGGTCGCGGCGAGCCCGCCGGCCCAGTTGGTGGCGCCGATGGTCGGCACGTCGGTCGCGCCCGGTCGGCGGGACCGGTCGCCGGCTCGTACGCCGGGCGGGGTGCGGAACCGGCCCAGCCGGCCTCCTGGTCGCGCCCCGGCTCGGCGCGCGACGACCCGGGGTAGCGGGATGGCTCGGCGGCCCAGCGCGGCGGCTGCTCCTCGCGCGAGCGGCGACCCACGGCCTCGTCCTCGTCGTCGCGCGAGCGGCGGCCCACGGCCTCGTCCTCCTCCCGGGAGCGGCGGCCGACGGGCTCGTCCCCGCGCGACCGGCGGCCGGTCGGCTCGGGCTCTTCCCAGGGCCGGCCGACCGGCTCGGGCTCCTCGCGGGACCAGGGGGGCGCCCAGGCGTTGCCCCAGCTCGGCCGGTTCCAGTTCGGACCCGACCAGTCCGGCTCGGCCGCCGGTGCCCAGCCGGCGCCGCCCGGCCCTCGCTCGACGCCCGGCGTCTGCTCCGCGCCGGCCGCCCGGTCGAGGCCCGGCGCACCCTCCACGCCCGACAGCCGGTCGAGGCCCGGCGCACCCTCCGCGCCGGCCGCCTGGCCGACGCCGCCCGCCCCGCCTGCCGGGCGGTCGAGGCCCGGCGCCCGGTCCGCGGCCGACGGGTGCCCCGCGCCCGCCACCGGGTCGAGGCCCGGGGCGCGGGCACCCCCCGGGGCGTGCGGCAGGCCCGCCGCCCGGTCCAGGCCCGAGGTGCGGGCCGGATCCGACGGACGGTCCCGCCCCGCGCGGGCCGCCGGGTCCTGCCCGGCGACCGGACCCCGGTCCGAATCGGCGCCACGTTCCTCGGGGAACGGACGGGGCGGATGCTCCGCGCGGAGCGGGCCGGCGTCGTGGTCGCCCCGGAACGGGCCGGCGTCATGGTCGCCTCGGAACGGGCCGGGGCGGGGCTCCTCGCCGAACCGGCCGGTGCCGGGTTCCCCGCCGAGGGGACGGTCCGCGTCGAGCGCGCGGTCGACGCCGGAGAGGCGGTCGCCGGCCGACGCCTCCGCCTCGGCCGGACGCTCGGCGGCCGGCGGGAACGAACGGGGGGCGAGGGACGGCGGCTCCGGCGGGAACTGGTCGGCCCAACCGTGCGCGCCGGCGGCCGTGGCGGCCTCCTCGGCGGCGCGGTCGGCGGTCGGCGCGTGGAAGCCGGGCGGCACCTCGAAGCCGCTGGCCGCCGTGCCGACGGGCGGGACCTGCACGGCAGGCGGGGCGGAGGTCGGCAGCCCGGGCTCCGCCCAGCGCGCCCGGCGGCCGGTCGACGGCTCGTCCGGGGCGGGCCGGGCCGACCCGGTCTCGGGCTCGGCCGGCCCGGGCTGCGGGCCCGGCGGCTGCTCGGCCGCGGGTGCGGGCCGCTGCGCGGGCACCACCAGCCGGTCGCCTCCCGGGTCGCGGCGCTGCTCGCCGAGCATGCCGGGCGGGGCGCTCACCGGCGCCTGCCGGCCGGCCGGCGCCTCGTCGGCGGGACCGACGCCGTTGACGTGGTGACCGTTGGCCCGGGCGGGCGGCTCGGCCCCGAGCGGCGGGCCGGGCAGCGGCGAGGGCAGGTCTCCGTGTCGGGGTGACGAGGCGGCCCAGCCGGTGTCGGGCGGGCCCCAGGCCGGAGCCTGCTCCCGGGTCCCGGCGGCCTCCTGGCCACGGGACCAACCGGCCGCCGGGGGCGCCCACCCGCTGCCGGCCCGGCCCAGGTCGTCCTGCCGACCCGTCCCGTCGCCGTGCTCTCCCGGGGTGGCGGCACCGGGTTGCCCTGTTTCACTCACCGCGCGCTCCTTGGTCGCCCCCGCTGAGGCTACCGTGTGGTGACAGTGGCGATAAGTTACAGCGGCGGGCCAATTCCGCGACGGGCGACGAGCCCGGACCGGTTCGGGTGAAATGCCGGCTCGTACGAAGAACTCGGAGGTTCCCATGACCGCTGTGGGGAACGGTGCACAGACCGCCGGCCGGCCCACCCGCCTGCCCCGCTCCGCGCGCCGCAAGCAACTGCTCGCCGCGGCCCAGGAGGTGTTCGTCGCCCAGGGTTACCACGCGGCGGCGATGGACGACATCGCCGAGCGCGCGGGGGTCTCCAAGCCGGTGCTCTACCAGCACTTTCCCGGCAAGATGGAGCTCTACCTCGCCCTGCTCGACACGCACTGCGACGCCATCGTCGACAAGGTGCACGAGGCGATGCGCGGCACCAACGACAACAAGGAGCGGGTCGGCGCGTCGGTGCGCGCGTACTTCGACTTCGTCGACCACGAGAGCGAGGCGTTCCGCCTCGTCTTCGAGTCGGACCTGCGCAACGACCCGGCGGTGCGGCAGCGCGTCGAGCGGGTCGAGCAGGGCTGCATCGCGGCGATCACCGACACCATCATCTCCGACACCGGCGTCAGCCGGGCCCACGCCGAGCTGCTCGCCTCCGGCCTGGTCGGGGCGGCCGAGACCGCCGCGCAGTTCTGGCTCGCCGGTGGCCGGCTGGTGCCGAAGGCGGAGGCGGAGGCGCTGGTCGCCGCGCTCTCCTGGCGGGGCATCGCCAGCTTCCCGCTGCAAGGTGAGTCAGCCTGAGCATCGGGCCGCGAGATCGGATAGCCTTCCCCTCGGCGGCTCTTTCGCGCCCGAACGAGGAGGCACTGTGGAGGTCAAGATCGGCGTGCAGTACGCGCCCCGCGAGCTGGTGCTGGAGAGCGCGCAGTCGCCGGCCGAGATCGAGCAGATCGTGACCGACGCCATGGCCAAGGACGAGGGCACCCTCTCCCTGACCGACGAGAAGGGCCGGCGCGTGATCGTCCCGGTCAACAAGGTCGCCTACGTGGAGATCGCCGAGGCGTCGCCGCGCGCGGTCGGCTTCACCGTCCGCTGACCGGACCAACCGGCCGCGACGGGTGACCCGGTCACCCGTCGCGGACCCGACGCGTCAGTTGTTGAGCCCGGCGGCGGCCATCCGCGTGGTGTGTGCCGCGGTGAGCCGCCGGAACAATCCCTGGACGTCCACCCCGCCGCCCGCGATCAGGGCGGTCAGCCCGCCCCGGTCGGCGGCGGCGACCCGGCCGGCCTGCGACAGGGCCTCGCCGACCAGCCGCCGCGCCCACATCGACAGCCGGCCGGCCACCTTCGGGTCGGCGGCGACGGCGGCCCGGATCTCGGCGACGGCGAAGTCGGCGTACGCGGAGTCGTGCACCACGTCGAGGACGAGCCGGCGGTCCGGCTCGGCCAGGCCCGCCGCGATCTCCCGGACGAAGTCGTCGGTGACGGCGTCGCCCACGTACGCCTTGGTGACCGCCTCCGCCCAGTCCCGCGGCTCGGTCGAGTCGTGGTACGCCTGCAACGGCGCGACGTACGGCGCCATCGCGTCGTCGGGGAGCACGCCGAGCGCGGTCAGCCGGTCGGCCAGCCGCCGGTAGTTGCCGATCTCGGCGGCGGCCATCTCGCTCAGGGCCGCCCGACGGCGCAGGTCGGGGGCGAGCCGGGCGTCGGCGGCCATCCGCTCGAAGGCGAGCAGCTCGCCGAAGGCCACCAGGCCGAGCAGGTCGACGACGGCGCGGACGGGCGGGCCGGGTTCGGGGGCGGGCACGAGCGCAGGCTACCGCCCGCCCGCGCCCGGCGGGTAAAGTGGCACAGGTCACATCGAGCAACCCCGGGCGCGGCTCCCGCTCCCGGAATCAGGACGGCCACCATGCGGTTCAGGTAGCATGGAGCAGTTGCCGTGGGCGCCGAGCTGGCCAGCCTGGTCTGAACCGACCGGTCGGTCCGATCGAAGTCCGACCCCACGGCGCGCGTGCGGCCCGGTCCGGCCCGGCAAATCCTGCCGCCGACCGTGTGGCCCGCGCCACACCGATCGCGCCCTGAGGACATGACGGGGCGCACCCACGAGAGGGCACCCCCAGATCCATATGAGCGAGCTGACCCAAGACCTGATGGACGGCCAGGAGCTGGCCCCCACCGCCCCGGTGCGACCGGAGGCACCCACCTTCGCCGAGCTGGGCGCGCGTCAGGAGACCGTCGACGCGCTGGCCGCGGCCGGCATCACCCGCGCGTTCGCCATCCAGGAATACGCGCTCCCGATCGCGCTGCGCGGCACCGACCTGATCGGCCAGGCGCCCACCGGCACCGGCAAGACCCTCGGCTTCGGCGTGCCGCTGCTGGAGCGGGTCTTCGCGCCGGGCGAGGGCGGCGACGGCGTGCCGCAGGCGCTTGTCGTCGTCCCCACCCGCGAGCTGGGCATCCAGGTCGCGAAGGACCTCGCCGCCGCCGGCCGGACCCGGGGCGTCCGGGTGCTGCCGATCTACGGCGGCGTGGCGTACGAGCCGCAGGTCGACGCGCTGCGCAAGGGCGTCGAGATCCTGGTCGGCACGCCCGGCCGGCTGCTGGACCTGGCCAAGCAGAAGCACCTGCGCCTGGACCGGGTGCACGCGCTGGTCCTCGACGAGGCCGACCGGATGCTCGACCTGGGCTTCCTCGACGACGTCGAGCGGATCCTCGCGATGCTGCCGGAGGACCGGCAGACCATGCTCTTCTCGGCGACCATGCCGGACCCGATCGTCACCCTGTCCCGGCGCTTCCTGCGCCAGCCGGTGACGATCCACGCCGGGCACACCGCCGAGACCGGCCCGTCGCCGCAGACCGAGCAGCTGGCCTACCGCACGCACTCGATGAACAAGATCGAGATCGTGGCCCGCATCCTCCAGGCCGAGGGGCGCGGGCTGACCATGATCTTCACCCGCACCAAGCGGGCGGCCGACCGGGTCGCCGAGGACCTCGACTTCCGGGGCTTCGCGGTCGCCGCCGTGCACGGTGACCTCGGGCAGGGCGCGCGGGAGCGGGCGCTGCGGGCGTTCCGGGCCGGCAAGATCGACACCCTGGTCGCCACCGACGTGGCCGCGCGCGGCATCGACGTCAGCGGCGTCACCCACGTCATCAACTACGACTGCCCGGAGGACCAGGACACCTACACCCACCGGATCGGCCGCACCGGCCGGGCCGGGGCGACCGGTGTCGCGGTGACCTTCGTCGACTGGGACGACATGCCCCGCTGGCGGATCATCGACAAGACGCTGGGCCTGGAGATGCCGGAGCCGCCGGAGACCTACCACACGTCCCCGCACCTCTACACGGACCTGCACATCTCCCCCGAGGTCTCCGGCACCCTGCCGACCGCCGAGCGCACCCGCGCCGGGCTGTCGGCCGAGGTGGAGGAGGACCTGGGCGGCGGCCGGTCCCGCCGGGGCGAGAGCCGCGGCTCCCGGCGCGGCGAGGGCCGCGGGGAGGGTCGGGGGCGCGGCGAGCGCCGCCAGGACCGCGGCACCGAACCGACCGCCGGGCCGGACGCCGACGCGCCGGCCGAGGAGGGCACCCGCACCCCGCGTCGCCGCCGGCGCCGCCGGGCCGGCGAGACGGTCTCGGGCGAGCCGACCGCGGTGATCACCGCCGAGGCCGCCCCCGCCGACGCCCCCGCCGCCGTCGAGGGCGAGGCCCCGAAGCCGCGCCGCCGCCGGCGCCGTCGTGGTGCCGGTGGCGGCGCCGCCGGTACGCCGGCCGAGGCGACCGCCGACTGACCCGCCTGCTTCCCGACGTCCCCGTACCGGTTCCCGGTGCGGGGACGTCCGTCTGGTAGCCCCGCCCCGCCGTCGCACGCCTCGCGTCGCCTCGGCCGACCGAGCAGGAAGATGGAGCAATGCCGGAACCGCTGGACGCCGCCCTGACCGAGGTCCGGGCCCTGCTGCTCGACCCCGCGCTGACCCGGGCGGTCGCCGCCGGACGCCGACGCGGCCAGCGCCCCTCGGTGGTCCGGGCCGAGCTGAGGCCGGTCGCGCTCAAGGCCGGCCCGCGGCTGCAAATCTCCACCTCCGACGGCTCCCGGCCGTACACCCGCAACGTCGCCCCCGGCGCGGAGGCCGACGCGGCGGTCGACGCGCTGCTGGCCGAGCCGTTCGGCAACTGGCACGTGGAGACGGCCGAGGCGACGCTGCAACTGCGGGTGACGAAGTCGGGCGAGGCGCAGGTGCACCGGGCCGCGGCGGCCCGGCCGCCCGTCGAGCCGGGCGGGCACGACCGGGCGAAGGAATACCTGCTCGACCCGGGCGACCCGATCTTCGCCGAGATCGGGGGCTCGGCGGCGAAGCGGCGCCAGGTCGACGCGTTCCTGCGCGCGCTGGCGGCGACGCTCCCCGACGACCTGACCGGGCCGCTGCGGGTGGTCGACCTGGGCTGCGGCAACGCCTACCTGACCTTCGCCGCGTACCGGTGGCTGGCGCGGCGGGGGCTCGACGTGGAACTGGTCGGCGTGGACGTCCGGGAGGACCAGCGCCGCCGCAACACCGAGCTGGCCGAGCGGCTCGGCTGGGGCGACCGGGTCAGCTTCGTGGCCGGCACGATCGCCGACGCCGTCGTCACGCCCGCCCCCGACCTGGTGCTGGCGCTGCACGCCTGCGACACCGCCACCGACGAGGCGCTGGCCCGGGCGGTGCGTTGGCGCGCCCGCTGGGTGCTCGCCGCGCCGTGCTGCCACCACGACGTCGCGGCCCAGCTGCGCGCGCGGCCGGCCCCCGCGCCGTACGACCTGCTGACCCGGCAGGGCATCCTCCGCGAGCGCTTCGCGGACGTCCTCACCGACGCGCTGCGGGCCGGTCTGCTCCGGCTGCACGGCTACCGGGCCGAGGTGGTGGAGTTCGTCGACTCCCGGCACACGCCGCGCAACCTGCTGATCCGGGCCCGGCGCACCGGCACCCCGCCCACCGACGGCCAGCGGGCGGAATACCGCGCGCTGGTCGACCAGTGGGGCGTCACCCCACGGCTGGAGACGCTGCTCCTCCCGGCCGACGACGCCGCCGGCAACGGCGGTTCCGGCCCGCCGACGGCCCGGGCGGAGGAGGCGCCGGGCCACGGAGGGGCGTCGGACCCGGCTCAGGACGGACGGCCGTCGCCCGGGGGCGCGTGATCCTCGTCATTGTTGCGGCGAAAAATCCCGTCGGCGGGACGGTCTGGTCGGTCAGTCAATTGTTTCCTTACCTTTCCGTACTACCCTCGGAGGCGCACCGCCGGGTGCCGGTCGGGAGGGAAGACCCGCAGGGATGGGTTCGGTAGAGGTATCGCCGCAGATGGCCTTCGCACGCTTCGTGCGGCGCGCCATCGACGACGCCCGCGAGGAGCGCGGGTGGACCGTCACGGACCTGGCGTCCCACACCGGCGTCGGTCGTTCGACCGTGTTCCGCTGGCTCGCCGGCGACTGGCAGGACTATCCGGAACTCGCCAAGGTGCGGGGCTTCTGCGCCGCGCTGGACCTGCCGGTCGCGGCCGCGTTCCGCGCGCTCGGCCTGCCCGACGCCGGCCCCACCCCGCGCCGGCGCCTCGACGACGGCCCGGTCGAGGCGGACGTCCGGGTGATCCTGCAACGGCTCGCCGACCCGACCGTGCCGGCCGAGGAGAAGCACCACATCCGCGACCTGCTGCGCTACCTGGCCCGCCGGCCGATCCGCCGCGCCGGCTGACCTGCCATAGGGCACGAGCGGCGGCCACCCAGCCGGTCGACGGGTCAGGGCACCGCCAGCGTGAACTCGGCGGTCCGCACCACTCCGCCGACCTGGAAGTCCAGATAGAGCCGGTAGCGGCCCGGGCCCGGCGTGGTCACCCAGAACGTCACCGCCCCGTCGACCACCTGCGGCTCCGGGTGTACGTGCAGGTAGCCCAGGTCGCCCTCGCGCAGCGCGACCAGGTGCCCGTACGCGCCGAGGTAGCGCTCCAGCGTCGGGGTGCCGCCGGCCGCGCCGAAACGGAAGGTCAACGGCACGGTAAGCCCGGTCTGCGGCGTGCCCTGGTAGCTGACGGTGAAGCCGTCCACCGTTGCCGAGGTCGCCGGCGCCGGCAGCGGCCGCGGCTGGTACCCGCCGGGCGCGACCAGGTCGACCCCGAGGGTCACCGCCGACTGCCGGCCGTCGTCGGCGAGGGCCGTGAAGTCGGCGTACGCGCGCCAGACGCCCGGCTGCGGCAGGGTCAGCGGCACCGACCACGTGCCGTCGGCGGCCATGGTCGGATGCAGGTGCTGGAAGCCGGTCAGGTCGCGGCGCACCACGATCAGGTGCATCGGCTTGTCGTGCACGACGGCGAACCGCGTCACCGGGCGGCGTTGCGCGTCGCGCACCTGGAAGCGCAGCTCGCCCGGCCGGCCGGCAACGAACGCCGACGCCAACGGGGTGAGCGTGTAGCCGGCCGAGGTGACGGAGAGCCCCGCCGCCTCCGCCGCCGCGCCCTGGTCGCCGCCGTGCTCGTGGGCGCCGGTCCCCGGGGCGTGGGTGTGCTCGGCGAGTGCGCTGTCCAGCCGCCCCGGCGCGGACGGGCCACCGCCGTTCAGCCGGCCGAGGCCGAACCCGACCAGCACCGCGAGCACCAGGCCGCCGACCACCAGCGCCAGCCGGAGCGTGCTCCGGTCCGGCACGGCCGACGCCCCGCGAGACGCCACGGCGGCCGGGTCCGGCCCGGCCGGGAGGTGGTCCGGCACGGCGTGCTCGGCGGCCCCCGACGCCCGGTCCGCCACAGCCGGATCGGGTGGGGCCGTGGCCTGGTCAGGAACGGTCGGAGACCGGCCAGGCGCGGCCGGGGCCTGATCAGGAACGGTCGGGGCCTGGTCAGGTGCGGCCGTGGCCTGGTCAGGAAGGGCCGGAGCCCGGTCGGGCGCGGTCGGGGCCTGGTCAGGAAGGGCCGGAGCCCGGTCGGGCGCGGTCGGGGCCTGGTCAGGCACGGCCGCCGTCCCGCTGGTGGCCGGGCTGCTGATCGGTCATGCCGCTCACGTTACCCTCCGTCACGATCGCGCCGGCCCGGCGGCGAGGCGGCGTGGCGGCGGTCGCACTCCCACCCGGCCGGGAACTTTCCCGCCCCCGTCCGCCACGAACTCCGCGGGTCAGCCGGCGACGGCCAGCGCCAGCGGCAGCACGCCGGGCGCGCCGGCGCGGCGCAGTTCCCGGGCGGCCAGCGTCATCGTCCAGCCCGAGTCGACCAGGTCGTCGACGAGGAGCACCGGCCCGTCGAGCCCGCCGAGGGCCTCGGCCAGCTCGTCCGGCACGGCGAGGGCGCCGTGCAGGGCGCGTACCCGCTGGGCGCTGTTGCCGCGGGGACCGTCGCCGGCGGCCGGGCCGACCGGCGTCACCTGGCCGAGCAGCGGCAGCCGGCCGACGCCGGCGATCCGCTCGGCGAGCGAGCCGACCAGCCGGGGCCGGCGGCGCGAGCCGACCGCGACCACGCCCACCGGCCGGGTCGGCCACGGGTCGTCGCCGTGCGCCCACGCCTTCAGCACCTCGACCACGGCGGCGGCCACGTCGTCCGGGACGGGCCCGTCGGCCGCCTCCGGCCCGACGAGGCCCCGCAGCCGGCCGCCCCACCCCAGGTCGGACAGCCGCCCCACAGCGCGCCCCGGCAGCGCCTGCTCCGCCGGGGCGATGCGCCCCTTCAGGGGTACGCCCACCGCCTCAAGGCCGGTCGGCCAGAGCTTCTTCGGCGCGATCTCCACCCCGGGCCGGCCGAGGAAGGTCTGCGCGGCGGTCAGCGCGGCGTCCGACACGTCGGGGGTGAACAGCGGGCCGGCGCAGCGGTCGCACCGGCCGCAGTCGGCGGCCCCGGCGTCGTCCAGGCACTCGCGCAGGTAGCGCAGCCGGCAGTCGGCGGTGGCCGCGTACTCCCGCATGGCCTGCTGCTCGGCGGTGCGTGCCTCGGCGACGCGGCGCAACCGGGCCTCGTCGTAGACCCAGGGCTCGCCGGTGGCGAGCCAGCCCCCGCGCACCCGGCGGACCGCGCCGTCGACGTCGAGCACCTTGAGCATCAGCTCCAGCCGGGCCCGACGCAGGTCGACGATCGGTTCGAGGGCCTGCGTGGAGAGCGGGCGGTCGGTGTGCAGGGCGGCCAGTACGGCGCGGACCTGCTCCTCCGGCGGGAAGGCGAGCGACGCGAAGTAACGCCAGATGGCGGCGTCCTCGGCGCCGGGCAGCAGCAACACCTCGGCGTGCGCGACGGCGCGGCCGGCGCGGCCGACCTGCTGGTAGTACGCGATCGGCGAGGGCGGCGCGCCGAGGTGCACCACGAAGCCGAGGTCGGGCTTGTCGAAGCCCATGCCCAGCGCGCTGGTGGCGACGAGCGCCTTGATCTTGTTGTCCAGCAGGTCCTGCTCGGCGGCCCGCCGGTCGGCGTCCTCGGCCTGGCCGGTGTAGGAGGCGACGGCGTAGCCCCGGGACCGGAGGAACTCGGCGGTCTCCCCCGCCGCGGCGACCGTGAGCGTGTAGACGATGCCCGAGCCGGGCAGCCGGTCCAGGTGGTCGGCGAGCCACGCCAGCCGGTGCGCGGGGCTCGGCAGGTCGACCACGCCGAGGCGCAGCGACTCCCGGTCGAGGCTGCCGCGCAGCACGAGGGCGTCGCCGAGCTGCTCCGCCACGTCGGCGGTGACCCGGGCGTTGGCAGTGGCCGTGGTGGCCAGCACGGGGGTGCGCTCGGGCAGGTTGCCGAGGAACGTACGCAGCCGGCGGTAGTCCGGCCGGAAGTCGTGCCCCCAGTCGGAGACGCAGTGCGCCTCGTCGACGACGAGCAGGCCGGTGGTGGCCGCCAGCTTCGGCAGCACCGTGTCCCGGAAGTCCGGGTTGTTGAGCCGCTCCGGGCTGATCAGCAGCACGTCCACGGCACCGGTGTGGATCTCCGCGGTGATCTCGTCCCACTCGTCCAGGTTGGCGGAGTTGATGGTGCGGGCCCGGATGCCGGCCCGCGCCGCCGACTCGACCTGGTTGCGCATCAGCGCCAGCAGCGGCGAGACGATCACCGTCGGCCCGGCTGCCCCGGCGCGCTCACCCGGCACGGCGGCGTCGCCCCGGTCGCGTTCGCGCAGCAGGGCGGTGGCCACGAAGTAGACGGCCGACTTGCCCCACCCGGTGCGCTGCACGCAGAGCACCCGGCGGCGGTCGACCACCAGCGCCTCGATCGCCCGCCACTGGTCCTCACGGAGCCGGGCGTGCTCGCCGGCCAACCGCCGCAGCACCGCCTCGGCCCGCTCCCGTACCGCCGTCCGATCCTGGCTCATCCGGCATTTCTACCAGCAACGACGGACGCTCCCCGCGCCCCGGGCGGGACGGACGCGGGCGGGGCGAGCGCGCTATTTCCTGGTTGTAGTGGCCTCGCCGGATGCGGAGGGGACTGAATCCCGGAAGTAGTGCGCTCACCCCGGCGAAAGGGCGGGGGCGGGAGGGCGAGCAGGGCGTAGCCCTGTCGGTCGGGGTCGCCGCGTGGGCGGGGATCCTGACCGACAGGGCTACGGGCGGGGCGTCAGGGGCGGCGGGTCGGGGGGCGTAGGGAGTGGCGGAGGAGAGCCAGGCGGGGGGCGAGGCTGGCCAGGCCGCCAGGGAAGAAGTAGACGGCCAGGATGAAGACCGTGCCGAGCACGAAGAGCGGCTGGGACAGCGGGTTGCTCAGGAACGCCGGCAGGGCCTCCACCGCGTCGGACGTGCCGAACGCGACCAGCCGGTGGTCCAGGTACATGTAGAGGATCCCGCCGATCACGGGGCCCCACCGGGTGCCCGGCCCGCCGAGCACCACCATGACCAGCAGCGCCAGGGTCCACTCGGAGGAGGTGATGTGCGGCGACGCGCCGCCGACGATCAGGACGTAGACCACGCCGCCGGCCGCCGCGAGCCCGCCGGCCAGGGTGAACGCCACCAGCTTGAACCGGTACGGGTCGAGCCCCAGCACCCCGATGCGCCGCTCGTCGTCGCGCAGGCCGGCGAGCACCCGCCCGGTCGGCGAGCCGGAGACCCGGTGCACCACGAGGACCACCACGACCAGGTACGCCAGCGCCAGCCAGTAGAGGTTGACGGTGTTGGTGACCCCGACCAGCCCCTGCGGCAGCCCGGAGACGTCCAGCGGCAGTCCCTCCTCGCCGCCGGTGAGCCCGCCGAAGTCGCGGGCCACCAGGATCGCCCCCACCTGGGCGAAGGCGAGCGTCACCATGGCGAACGCGATCCCGACGGTACGCAGCGCCACCGCGCCGAGCAGCGCGGCGAGGATCGTCCCGCCGGTGATCGCGAGCAGCCCGGCCTGCCACAGCGGCAGTCCCGCCTTGGTGACCAGGATGTCGGTGCCGTACACGCCGGCGGCGAAGTAGAGGGCGTGGCCGAAGGAGAGCATCCCGGTGCGCCCGAAGAGCAGGTCGTAGCCGGCCGCCAGGCCGCCGAAGACCAGGCAGACGGCGAGCAGTTGCAGGGTGCCCGGGGAGTTCAGCGCCCCCTCGAAGACGCCCGGCAGGTGCAGCGTGGAGTACGGCAGGGCCAGCGCCACGGCCAGCGCGGCCAGCGGCAGGTAGGGGCGCAGCCCGTGCCACCGCCGGCGCCCCGGCGTCAGCTCGTCGGGCACCGTGGCCGGCGGCGCCGGCATCTCGGGGCTCTTGACCTCGGTCATGCCGTTGCCACCTTTCCGGCGATGCCCTGCGGGCGCAGCAGCAGCACCACGGCCAGCAGCGCGACCACGCAGATGTCGCCCAGCCCGGAGGTGCCGTAGTAGTTGACGAACTGTTGGGTCAGGCCGACGGCGACGGCCGCGTACGCGGAGCCGACGACCGAGCCCATCCCGCCGATGACCACCACGATGAACGCGAAGATCAGCAGCGAGCCGCCCTGGCCGGGCGAGACGGTGCCGAAGTAGACGCCGCCGAGCGCGCCGGCCAGCGCCGCCGCCGCCCCGCCGATGGCGAAGACCAGGGTGAACGCCTTGCGCACGTCGATGCCGAGCGCGGTGACCATCTCCCGGTTCTCCACGCCGGCCCGGATGATCAGGCCGTAGCGGGTCCAGCGGAGGAAGGCGAGGATCGCGCCGAGCACCAGCACCGCCGCGATGATCAGCAGCAGGCCGCCGTTGGGCACGTTGGCGCCGAGGATCGAGGTGACCTGCCGGGTCCACTCGGGGCGCGGGAACGGCCGGGCGTCCGCCCCCCAGGTGGCCTGGAGCAGGGCGACGCCGGCCAGCGAGAGGCCGACGGTGACCAGCACCTGCTCGATGGTGCGGGAGTAGAGCGGCCGGATCAGCACCAGCTCGACGAGCACCGCCACGAGCGTGCCGGCGGCCACCCCGAAGGCGACCGCGAGCACGAAGCCGAGGCCGTCGGAGCCGGCGCCGGGCAGGTTGTGCGCCGCCCACCAGGTCCCGTACGCGCCGACGCCGAGGAAGACGCCGTGCGCGAAGTTGAGCACGTCGGCCAGGCCGAAGACCAGGGAGAGCCCGCTGGCGACCAGGAAGTAGAGCGCCGCCAGGCCGAGCCCGGTCAGCGTCAACAGGATGACGGTGTCCATCAGTGCTGGTCCTTCCGCGCGGCGGCCGGCGTACCGGCGGGGTGGTGTCCCTCCGCCGAGCCGACGCCCAGCAGCGACTTCGTCAGGGCGGTCTCCAGCAGCAGCTCCCGCGCGTCCCCGGTCCAGGCGACCCGGCCGGCGGCCAGCACGACCGCGTCCCGGGCGAGCCGCCGGACCACGGCCAGGTTCTGCTCGACCAGCAGCACCGGCACGGACTCGGCGACGCGTTCCAGCACCTCGGCCACCTCGGTCACCACCTTCGGCGCGAGGCCCTTGGTCGGCTCGTCGACGAGCAGCAGCCGGTTGTCGTTGAGCAGCACCCGGCCGATCGCCAGCATCTGCTGCTGCCCGCCGGAGAGCGAGCCGGCCCGTTGCCGTCCGCGCCGGTCCAGCTCCGGGAAGAGCGCGAAGACCTTGTCGTACGCCGGAACGGTGCCCCGCCGCTCGGCGAGCCGGAGGTTCTCGGCCACGGTGAGCCCGGCGAACACGCAGCGGTCCTCCGGCACGTAGCCGAGCCCACCGCGGATCAGCCGGTGGGTCGGGCGGGCCAGCAGGCTCTGCGCGCCCATCCGGATCGTGCCCCGCACCTCGCCGCCGCGCGGCGTGAGGCCGACGATCGCGCGCAGGGTGGTCGTCTTGCCGACGCCGTTGCGCCCGAGCAGGACGGTGACGCCGGTCGGGGCGACCGTGAAGGACACCCCCTGGAGGATGTGCAGGCCGGCGATGCGGACCGACAGGTCCGCCACGCTGAGAATGGGTTCCACTAGCCCGTGTTTCATAAGGCTCGGAGCCACTGGTTGATGATGGCGATGGTGACGGTGGCTTCGAAGCGGACGGCGAGTTTGTCGTAGCGGGTGG
>NZ_JBSGDY010000098.1:0-23092 GCF_053602615.1 Micromonospora sp. NPDC004336 | reverse complement strand
CCGCCCCCGAGCGCGGCCGGCCGTCGCTGTACGACGGGTGCCGCTACCGCTGCGGCAGGGCCGGCACCCGTGGCGCGGCGTCGGACCACTCCGCGGTCAGCACCAGGGTGCTGCTCTCCTTGCCGCCGTACGCCGGCGCGCCCTTCGGGGTGGACACGATCCTGCTCGCGAGCAGCCGGTGGGTCGCCGTGTCGACGATCAGCCACTCGGTCTCGGCGCCGCTGCGGAACTCCACGCCCTGGCCGGAGCGGCCACGCTCGTCCTGGACGGTGCCGAGGCCGCGCACGCCGGGGATGTCGGCGAGGACCCGGAACGCCGCGGCGCGCACCTTCGGCGGGGCCGGCGTGTCGAGCAGCAGCCGGCTCAGGAAGCCGAAGAGCAGGCGGTCACTCAGGGCGCTGCCGGGGGCGGGGTTCCCCATGTCCTTGTCGGCCCGGATCCGGTCGGTCACCCAGCCGCGCAGCGCTCCCGGCTCGGCCGGCAGTTGCCGGACCTGCTCCAGGGTGAGCTCCCCGAGGTCCTCCAGGTAGCGGGGCGGCTCGGGGTCCCGGGAGAGGTCGCCCTTGCCCGGCCGGGTCGACAGGACCAGCTTCGACGGGCCGTCGACGTCCAGGCGCCAGGTGGTCGGGGAACCGGCCGCGCGCCAGGCCCGCTCGTCCTCGGCGGCGCGCGGCCGTGCCCCGAGATCCCGGAACCCGGTCCAGCTCGCGTCGCGCGGCTCACGGGCGTCCCAGCTCTCGTTCACGCTGCTGCGCAGCAGCGAGTACGCGTCGGCGCCGGTGCCGACCCGCGTCGGGCCGTACACGTCGACCGTCTTGACGTGCCAGTACCTGCCGGTCTCGGCGGGCGCCTGCTCCGCCCGGCCGGCCGCGGCGAGCAGGATGTCGCGCGCCGTCAGCGTCGTGCCCGCGCCGGCGCTGTGCGTCGCTCCCGGCTGCGCGCCGGCCACCGGCGGGACGTCCCGCCCCGCGTCCTGCGGCGCCGCGACGATCGACACCGCCAGCACCCCGGCCGCGGCGGCCCCGGCGAGCCCGGTGGCGAGGAAGGACCAGCGCAGCGCCGGCCTGGACGCCCTGGCCGGGCCGACTTCGGCGGGCTCGCCGGCCGAGGCGGCCGTGACGACCCCGTCCAGTGCCCGCCGCCCCGCCTCGCTGCGCGCCCACCCCGTCGAGTCCGGCCGCCCCCGGCGCACCAATTCGTCGATGTTCATCGTGCTCCCCTTCACGCTGCCACTGGCTTGTGGATGGCCGACGTGGCCTCGTACTCGTTCTTGACGACCCGCTCGTAGGCGGCGCGGAACCGGCTGCGGGCCCGGTGCAGCCGGACCGCGTAGGTGGGCCGGGAGATGCCGAGCACCCGCGCCGCCTGCGCCGCCGTCAGGTCGAACCAGGCGGCCGTGACCAGCACCTCGCGGTCCCGCGTGCCGAGGGCGTCCAGCGCCTGCCGCACCTGGTCGCGGAGCGCGACGTCGTCGGCGAGCCGGTCCGGCCCGGCCTCCGTGACGTTGGCGGCGGCCATCCGCTCGTCCAGCGCGGTGGCGGCGGCATCCTGCCGGCGACGGGCCAGCACCAGCCGGCGCGCCACCCCGAACAACCAGGCCCGCTCCTCGCCCACCCGCACCTTGTCGAGGGACCGCCAGGCCACCAGGAACACCTCGCCCACCACGTCCGCGGCATCCTGCCTGCCGACCCGCCAGGTCGCGTACGCATGGATGTCGTCGGCATGTCGGCGGAACAGCTCGCTCACCCGCTCTTCACGGCCTTGCATGTCACCTCCGCAGATCGCCCTGTCGCGGGTACTTGTCGACGTCGACGCCACGGATTACAGGGACGGCGCGGAAATTCCGGAGCCCGCGCGCGACGCGCGGCGGCGAGGTCAGCCGTGGCCGGCCGGCGGGACGTCGCCCCCGCCGAGCAGCCCGGCGCCGAGCGGCGTCAACCGGTGCAGCACCGCCCCGCCGGCCCGGACGCTGCTGACCAGGCCGGCGGCCCGCAACGCCCCCGCGTGCTCGGACGCGGAGGAGAGGCTGATCCCGAGGGCCCGGCCGAGGCTGGTGGTGGTGTGCCGGCCCGGCTCGGCGAGCCGGCGCAGCACCGCCGCCCGGGTCGTTCCGAGCAGCCCGCCGAGCGGGTCGGCGGCGCTCGTGGTCACCCGCCGGGGCATCGGCGCGGGATACACCACCAGCACGGGCCGGTCCGGCTCCACCAGCACCCGGGGATGCGGACCGGCCAGCGGCGACGGCAACAGGATGAGGCCGTGGCCCGTACCGGAGACCGTGGCGCTCCACCAGGTCCGCACCGTCAGCGTCGGCGTCTCCCACCGGATCGCGGGGTGCAGCGCGTTCAGCAGGCCGTCCAGCCCGTGCGTGGCGAGGTGCCCGGTCGCCTCCGCCACCTGGTGCCGGTGGGCGTCCGCCAGTTCGGCCCAGTGCGGCCCGAGCACGCCGTCGTGCCACGTGCCCAGCGCCCGCCCGAACAGCCCCATGGCCTCGGCGTCCGCCTCGGCGAACCGCCGGCGCAACGGCGACACCGCCAGGTCCGCGTACGCGGCGGCGACCTCGGCCCGGATGCGCCGGGCCGGGGTCGCCCGGATCGCGTCGAGACCGGCGGCCACCGACTCCAGCCCGTCGAAGGGGGTGAGGAAGTCCGGGAGGCGCCCGCGTGCGGGAAGCAGGTGCCGCAGCACGGCGGCGGCGGCCCGGACGCGGCCCACCGCCGCCGCCGCGCCCGCCGCCGGGCCCGGCACCGCCGGCGCGGTGTTCGGGTCGTGCAACGCCTGACAGGCCAGCAGGGCCGTCCCGACGGGGTGCAGGCGGTCGGCGAAGCGGACCCGGCACAGGTCCGCCGGCCCGAGGCGGAGGCGGAGCATGCCAGCAGACTGCCTGCCTTCGCCCAGGACCGAAAGGGTTGACCCACCGCCGGCTCGGATTCCAGTGTGGACCCGGGGTCACGGAGGGGGCGGGGCGTGCGACGGACGGTGGCGGTGCTGACGGGGCTGATGCTCGCCGCCGTCGCGGCGGCGTGCGGCGACGGGCACCGGGAGCGGCCCGGCGCGGCGCCCGTCCCGTCGCCTTCGGGGGCCGTCGAGCGCCCCGCCGCCGGCGACCACCGGCTGAGCCTGCCGCACGGCGGGGCCGACCGGAGCTACCTGCTGCACGCTCCGCCCGGCTACGACCCGGCCCGGCCCACCGCTCTGGTGATCGCCCTGCACTTCTATCCCGGCAGCGGCGAGGGCCTGCGCGAGACGACCGGGCTGGACGCGGTCGCCGACCGGGAGAACTTCCTCGTCGCCTACCCCGACGGGCGCGACGGCGGCTTCAACGCGCTGATCTGCTGCGGGTCCGCCGACGACGTCGGGTTCCTCGGGGCCCTCACGGAGCACCTGGTGCGTACGTGGCGGGCCGACCCGGACCGGATCTACCTCACGGGGATCTCCAACGGCGGGGACATGAGCTTCCGGGCCGCCGTCGAGCTCGACGGGACCTTCGCGGCGATCGGCGTGGTCAGCGGCGGCTACAGCGGCCCCCGTACCGTCCCGGACGACTACGTGCCCGAGCGGCCGGTGTCGGTGGTCACGTTCATCGGCGGGCAGGACCGCTACGCCGAGGTCTTCACCTCCGGCATCCGGACCTGGCAGCGGCGGCTCGGTTGCCGGCCGGCGGCCGGGGCCCCGCGGGCGGGCGCGGCGGGCGTCACCCGCACCGACGCGCGGTGCGCCGACGGCAGCGACGTCACCGTCCACACCCTGCCGGACATGGGGCACTCGTGGCCCGGGGCGCGGGCCGGCCAACTCGCCGCGCCCGACGCGGGTCTCGCCGCGACCGAGCTGATCTGGGACTTCTTCGCCGCCCACCCGCGCCGCGCCTGACCGGCGGCAGGCCGCCCGCGCGCCGGGGCTCGACCACCGGGGCCGCGCCCGGCCCCGGACCGGCCGTGCGCTCCGGGCGCGGCAGTCAGAGACGCAGCAGCATCCGGGTGTTGCCGAGGGTGTTGGGCTTGACCCGCTCCAGGTCCAGGAACTCGGCGACACCCTCGTCGTAGGAGCGCAGCAGTTGCTCGTAGACCGGCTGCGGCACCGGCGCGCCGTCGATCTCGGTGAACCCGAACGAGCCGAAGAACCGCGTCTCGAAGGTGAGCACGAAGATCCGGGACACCCCCAGCTCGCGGGCGGCCTCGATCAGCTCCGCGACGATCCGGTGACCGAGCCTGCGGCCCCGGCACGACGGGTCCACCGCCACCGTCCGGATCTCGGCCAGGTCCTCCCACATCACGTGCAGCGCGCCGCAGCCGACCACCGCGCCGTCGTCCGCCCGGACCGCGACCCGGAACTCCTGCACGTCCTCGTAGAGGGTGACGGTGGCCTTGCTCAGCAGCCGCCGGTCGTCGGTGTAGGTGTCGACCAGCCGCCGGATGCCGCGCACGTCCGAGGTGCGGGCGCGCCGCACCACGACGTCGTCCGCGTCCGCCACGGGCCCGCCCGCGCCCGGCGTTGCCCCGCGCGCGCCCGGCACGCCCTCGTCCGCCCGCGCCATCGTCAGTCGGCCGCCGGCACGTCCACGCAGGGCCCGGCCGCCCACCACTTCTCCACCAGCGCCAGCGTCTCGTCGCCGAACGGGTTGACCCCCGGCCCGGCCCCCAGCGCGTGCCCGAGGTGCACGTGCAGGCACTTCACCCGGCCGGGCATCCCGCCGGCGGAGATGCCGGCGATCTCCGGGACCTCGCCGATCGCCTCCCGGCGGTCCAGGTAGTCCTCGTGCGCGGCACGGTAGCGGTCGGCCAGCTCCGGGTCGGCGGCCAGCCGGTCGGCCATCTCCCGCATCAGCCCGGCCGACTCCAGCCGGCTGCACGCCGCCGTGGCGCGGGGACAGGTCAGGTAGAACAACGTCGGGAAGGGCGTCCCGTCGGCCAGGCGCGGCGTCGTCTCCACCACGTCGGGCAGGCCGCAGGGACAGCGGTGGGCGACCGCCCGGGTGCCCCGGGGCGGGCGGCCGAGCTGCGCGGCCACCGCGGCCAGGTCGGCCTCCGTGGCCGGCTCGCGCTTCGGCGGGGGTACGGAGTCCGCCGCCGGCTCCTGCGGTGGTACGACTGTCACGGTGCCCATCTCTCGTTCGGTGCTCGGGTGGTGCTCACTTGTCGGTCTGCTCGCCGTTGGCGGCCCGCACGCTTGACCAGAGGGTGTCGTACCAGGGGTCGGGCTCGGCGGGCTTCCCGGGGTTCCCGGTCCGGCCCGCGTCCCGGGCGGCCCCCTCCGGGTCGGAGAGCACGACCAGCAGCGTCTCGTCGGGGCGGACCATGAAGAACCGCTCCCGGGCCTTCGTCTCGATGTACGCCCGGTCCTGCCACTTGGCGGCCTCGGCGGAGAGTTCCTCGATCGTCCTGCGTTGGGCCGCCTGGGCCGCCTCCATCCGCTCGATGTCGGCCTGCTGGTCGAGGTAGACCCGCACCGGGTAGGTGTAGGCCAGGGCGAGCGCGATCAGCACCGCGAAGAGCACGGTGGCCCGCCCGGTGAAGCCTCGGGAGTGGGGTGCGGTGAGCCGCTTGACCGTGCCGCCGGCCGCCGTACGACGGGCTGCGGCGGGCCGGTTCGCGGAGCGTACGCCCTCGGCTCCCCGGGCCGCCCCCGGCGCGCGGCCGGCGGTGGCGCGCGGCTCGGCGCGGACGCCGCCGTCGCGGACCGACGCCCGGGCGCCCCGGGCCCCGCCCGGCCGGCCGGAGTGACCCGGTCGGCGGGCGGGACGCTGGCCACCCGGTGTGCGGCGCTGCTGCATCGTCACACCCCTCCCCCGAGGCTCGGCGGGTCTCAGGCCGAACGGTAGCGCGGGAACGCGCCGGCCCCGGCGTACCGCGCCGCGTCGGCCAGCTCCTCCTCGATGCGCAGGAGCTGGTTGTACTTCGCGACCCGGTCCGAGCGGGCCGGGGCGCCGGTCTTGATCTGGCCGCAGCCGGTCGCCACCGCCAGGTCGGCGATCGTGGTGTCCTCGGTCTCGCCCGAGCGGTGGCTCATCATGCACTTGAAGCCGGCCCGGTGGGCCAGGTCCACCGCGTCCAGGGTCTCGGTCAGCGACCCGATCTGGTTGACCTTGACCAGCACCGCGTTGGCGGCCTTCTCGGCGATGCCGCGGGCGATCCGCTGCGGGTTGGTGACGAACAGGTCGTCGCCGACGATCTGGATGCGGTCGCCGACGGAGGCCGTCAGCGTCTGCCAGCCGGTCCAGTCGTCCTCCGACAGCGGGTCCTCGATCGACACGATCGGGTAGTCGCCGATGAGCTTGGTGTAGTAGTTGCTCATCTCCTCGGCGGTCTTCGCGGCGCCCTCGAAGGTGTAGGTGCCGTTGTCGAAGAACTCCGTGGCGGCCACGTCGAGCGCGAAGACGATGTCGGTGCCCAGCCGGTAGCCGGCCTTCTCGACCGCCTCGGCGATCAGGTCCAGGGCGGCGGCGTTGGTGGGCAGGTTCGGGGCGAAGCCGCCCTCGTCGCCCAGCCCGGTGGAGAGGTCCTTCTTCTTCAGCACCGACTTGAGCGCGTGGTAGACCTCCGCGCCGGAGCGCAGCGCCTCGCGGAAGCTGGGCGCGCCGATCGGCGCGATCATGAACTCCTGGATGTCGACGTTGGAGTCGGCGTGCGCCCCACCGTTGAGGATGTTCATCATCGGCACCGGGAGCAGGTGCGCGTTCGGGCCGCCCAGGTAGCGGAACAGGCTCAGCTCGGCGCTGCCGGCGGCGGCCTTGGCCACGGCCAGGGAGACGCCCAGGACGGCGTTCGCGCCCAGCTCGCCCTTGTTGTCCGAGCCGTCGATGTCGAGCATCTTCTGGTCGATCAGCCGCTGCTCGCTGGCCTCGTAGCCGACGAGCTCGTCGACGATCTTGTCCTCGATGTTCGAGACCGCCTTCTCGACACCCTTGCCCAGGTAGCGGTCCTTGTCACCGTCGCGCAGCTCGACCGCCTCGAAGGCGCCGGTGGAGGCGCCGGACGGCACCGCGGCGCGGGCGATCGTGCCGTCGTCGAGCCCGACCTCGACCTCGACGGTCGGGTTGCCCCGCGAGTCCAGGATCTCCCGCGCGACGATTCCCTCGATGGTTGCCACTGAGTCGCTCCTCGTTTTTGTGTTCCGGTCCGGTATGGGCCGCGACGGTGCGGCTGAGGCAGGTGTTGAACGCAGCGTATCGGGCCGCCGTCGGGCGCGGGCGGTGCGGTCGCATGCGGAACCGGCTCCGAGCCCGCCCTCCGGGGGCGCCACACACGGACATTCCCGGATTCTCGGGCCTCAACCGGCAACTGGTTTGCGCGCGGTTGACCCGATCGGCCACGCTGTTCCCCATGCCCGCCGCCTCGACCACTCTCCGCGTGCTCGCCGTGTCGGTCATCGCGTCGCTCACCGTCACCGGCTGTCAGACCCTGGACGACGCCGGCCGGGCCCTCGGGCGGTCCGACCTCGTCAACGACATGGCCGCCCGGCTCGACGGAGCGCTGGAGTTGACCTACTCCGCCGACTACCTGCTTCCCGGCGGGCAGGCCGCCACGATGGCCCAGGCGCAGGACCCGGCCCGCTCCGCCTACACCTGGCCCGGCGGCCGGCTCACCGTCACCCCGGAGGCCACCGCCCGCTGCGAGACCGCCGCCGGAAAGGCCACCTGCACGCTGGAGGCCCCGCCCGCGCCGAACGCGAAGCCCTCGGTGGCGCTGTTCACCGAGGCCAAGCGGCAGGGGCTGGTCACACCGCCGGTCGTGGTGGGGCTGCTGACCGCCGCCGCGCTGGACCCGGACGCCGTGATCGCCCAGAGCAGCACCACCCTCGCCGGCCACCACGCCAGCTGCGTCGACGTCGAGCAGGCCGCCGGCGACTTCACCGCCTGCGTGACCACCGACGGGGTGCTGGGCAGCTTCACCGGCCAGGTCGACGGCAGGCCGGTCGAGCTGGCGCTGACCCGCTACCGCGAGGCGGTCGACGGCGAGGCGTTCGAGCTGCCGGCCGGCGCCGGCGTGGTCGACCGCCGGCCCGCCACCTCGTGACCGACCGGCCGGGCGGCCACACCCCCGGAGCGGGGGCTGACACCCCGCCGACCCGCCGGCTCGTGTCCGCCGGCGGCTTCGTCCCCGGGGCCGGGGGCGGCACCCCGCCGGCCCCCACCGACCTGGCCCTGCCGGTGGCCGGGCGCAAGCTGCTGACCCGCGCCGACGGCGCCGTCCTGCGCGTCGCCGACCTGCCCGCCGGGACCGGCTGGGTGCCGCTGGGCACGCTGGACGGCGTACCGGCGTGGGCGACCGAGCCGGCCGAGCCGCAGGAGCTGCCGGGCCGCTGGCGCGGCTGGGCGGCACTCGCCGCCGAGGCGCCCGAGCCGCTCGCCGCGCTGGCCGGCCGGGCGCTGACCGTGGTCGCCTGGCGGCGTACCCACCGGTGGTGCGGGGCCTGCCGGGCCGAGCTGGCCGACGTGCCCGGCGAGTCGGCGCGGCGCTGCCCCGACTGCGAGCTGTACGTGCCGATGCGCCTCTCCGCCGCCGTGCTGGTGGCGATCACCCGGCCCGGCCCGGCCGGTCGCCCCGACGAGCTGCTGCTGGTGCGGCACTCGTACGGGCCGACGGCGCTGTGGGCGCTGGTCGCCGGCTTCGTCGAGGCCGGCGAGACGCTGGAGGCGGCGGCCCACCGCGAGGTCGGTGAGGAGGTCGGGCTGGCCCTGACCGGGCTGTCCTACTTCGGCAGCCAGCCCTGGGCGCTGTCCGGCCCGAACGTGCTGCTCACCGGCTTCACCGCCACCGCCGCCGACCCGGGCGCCGAGCCGGTGGTGGACGGGCGGGAGCTGACCGAGGCGCGCTGGTTCCCGCTCGACGGGCTGCCGGCGGAGCTGCCGCCCGGGTACTCCATCTCCCGGTGGCTGATCGACGCGACGGTGACCGGCGGGCGACGCCGCCCGAAGCCCTAGCGGGGCCGCCCTTCGCCGGCGGGCGGTGGGGTGCCCTGCCCTACACGCCGAGCAGCGTGCGCAGGTGGCGCGGGGGCGGGCAGTCGTGGGCGAGCATCGCGTCGTGCCAGTCGCGCACCGACACGTCGGCCGGGCGGGCGGCGGCGATCTCGGCGACCTCGCTGTAGCCGACGAAGTACGTCGACAGCTGGGTCGAGGTGAGCAGTGCGCGCCGCCACTTGCCGGCCGCCTCGCCCTCCTCCTGGAAGCCGCGCCCGGTCATCAGCGCCATCGCCTCGGCCTCCGGCAGCTCCTCGCAGTGGACGAGCTGGTCCAGCAGCGCGTTGATGGTCATCCGGAGCTGCATCTTGAGCTGCTGCAACCGCACCGGCAGGCCGCCGAAGCCGAGGCCGGCCATCAGCTCCTCCGCGTAGACCGCCCAGCCCTCGATGAACGGGCCGGACTCGGTCAGCGCCCGGACCCGGGTCGGGCCGACGTGCCGGCGGGCGTGGGCGAGCTGGAGGAAGTGCCCCGGCATCGCCTCGTGCACCGTCAGGTTGCGGATCATGTGGTCGTTGTACTCCCGGTAGAACGACTCGACCCGGTGTGCCGGCCAGTCCGCCGGGGTCGGCGCGATGCAGTAGAACGTCGGCACGTCCGCCGTCTCCAGCGGGCCGGGCGAGTCGCAGTAGGCGACCGCCACGCCCCGGGCGAACTCGGGCATCTCCTGGATCACGCAGGGGTCGTCGACCAGGGTGACCAGGTCGTGGGCGCGGACGAAGTCGGCGGCCTCGTCCAGGGTGACCGAGGCGAGGTCCACGATCGTGGCGTCGTCGGGATGCTCGGCGGCGAGCAGGTCCAGCGCGCGGCGTACGGTCTCGTCGTCGGCCGGGCCGCCGACCAGCTCGACGGCCGCCGCCCGGATCTCCTCGGTGACCCGCTCCAGGTTGGCCCAGGCCCGGCGCTGGATCTCGGCGGCACCCAGCTCCGTGTCGAGGGTGTGCCAGAGCCGCGCCTCCCAACGGCGGCGGCCCAGGCGCGGGTCTCGCCCCGGGCCGGCGTCGGCGGCCAGGCCCTGCCGCAGCCACGCGACGAACTCCTCCAGCGCCGCGATCGCCGCCGTGGCGGCCGGCTCGACCCGGTCGTGCAGGGCGGGCGCCTGCGCCAGCAGCGCCGGCACCTCGTCGCGCACCAGCGCCGCCGCGCCGGTGAACTGCCCGACGGCCGTCTCGGCGTGGACGCGCGGCATGTCGCGCAACGTCGCGCGGGCGGTCGCCAGCGCGTCCGGCACGGCGGCGAGCCGGCCGGCCAGGCTGGTCAGCCGCTCCTCGACCGGCGCGAACGGGCGGGCGGCCAGCGCGTGCAGCAGCGGCCCGGGGTTGTGCCGCAGCGGGTCCCACTCGTGCGCGCGGATCTCGCTCCACTCGAACAGCGCCCGGTCCACGAACGAGGTGAGCAGGGCGTGGTCGACCCGCTCCTCGACGCCCAGCGAATCCGGGTCGAGCTCGGCGAGCGCGTCCGCGGCCTCCCTCAGCATCGCCTGGTCGGCGGCGACGGCGGTGGCGGACAGGTCCGGCAGGCGGTCGTCGTAACGGTGGTCGCCGGTGGAGGTGGCAAGCCCCGGCCGGCTCTCCAGCAACGCGTCGACGATCCGCTCGGCGAGCGGCACAAACGATTCCACCCGCCGACCCTACCGGGTCGGCTCAGGCCTTTTCGGCCGCGCGGACGGCGTCCGCGTAGGCCAGGGCGGCGCGGCGCAGGGCCGCCTCCGGGTCCAGGCCCGCCTCGCGGGCCGCCGCGACCGTGCCGAGCAGGCTCGCGCCGAGCCGCGCCTCCGGGTCCACCTGGGACTCCGCCAGGGGCGGCGGTACGGCGAGACCGACCCGGCCGGCGCGCTCCAGGATCTTGGCGGCCAGCGCGAGGGCGGGCTGGCTCAGCGCGACGCCGTCCAGCACCGAGTCGCGCGCCTTCTCGGCCCGCTTGATCCGCTCCCAGCTGGCCTCGATCTCCTCCAGCGTGCCCGCCTCGGCGTCGGCGAAGACGTGCGGGTTGCGCCGGACCATCTTGTCGACCAGACCCCCGGCCACGTCGTCGACGGTCCACCGCCGCCCCTCGGGCAGCTCCTCGGCCAGCCGGGCGTGCAGCACCACCTGGAGCAGCACGTCGCCCAGCTCCTCGCGCAGCGCGTCGGTGTCCCCGGCGCTGATCGCGTCGTACGCCTCGTAGCACTCCTCCAGCAGGAAGCCCGCGAGGCTCCGGTGGGTCTGCGCCCGCTTCCACGGGTCGCCGCCGGGCGAGGCCAGCCGGTCCATCACCGCCACCGCGTCGAGCAGCCGGGCGCCCGGCGGGTCCCAGGAGCCGTACATCAGCTCCAGCTCCGCGAGGCCCGGCTCGCGGGCCAGCCGCAGGCCCAGCTCCCGGGCCAGCGACTCGTCGCCGGCCGGGCCGGCCAGCCACACCACGACGCCGTCCGCCGCCGCCGCGTCGAGCAGCGCCTGCGTCGCCGGGCCGTCGACCAGCCGCACCTGGGCGCCCGCCGTGCGCAGCGCCGTGGTCAGCTCGCTCTCCGCCCCCGCCAGCACGGGATGCCGGCGTACGACGTCCCACGCGGCGGCGGTCAGCAGCCCGGCCGGCAACCGGGGCGAGGTGACGAGCAGGACGATCCGCGCCGACATGCTCAGCTGTCGGCCGGCCCGGACGCCCCGGCCGGCTGCGGGGTCGAGACGTCGGTGACGGGGCCGTCCTCGTCGATGTACGGCAGCGAGTAGACGATCAGGGCCTGGCCGTTACCGACCAACGACGGCACCTCCAGCGGATTGAACCGCGGGTTGACCGAGAGGTCGGCGCGCTCGGCCTCCTCCTGCAGAGCCGCGCTGACCGCGGCGCCGCTGCGGACGAAGCCACCGTCGCCGAAGAGCCGCCGAACCTGGGCGACCTCCAGGCCGGAGTCGATCTGGCCGGTCTTCTCCAGCGCCCGGTAGACGGCCATCACCGAGTCGTCGCTCAGCTCGCCCGGCGGGAGCCGCTCCCCGAGCGCCTGGGAGATGTCGACCCACTCGCCCCACAGTTTCGCGTACTCGGCGGCGGCCGGCACCCGCAGCGGCTGCTGGAGATCCTCGGGGCCGACCTGGTCGCGCACGCTGATGCTCTTCGCGGCCGCGACGCGCTTGCCCAGGTCGATGCTGACCAGCAGGTTGACGACGTCCTGCCGGGTCACCGGCGCACGCAGCTGGTCCGGCGACGGGGTGGCGCCGGTCCGGGCGGCCTGCGCGCGGACCGCCTCGCCGAACGTCCGCTGGGCGTCGTCGTAGATCTCGTCCACCCGACTCATCGAGTAGGTGGTGTCACCGACGTAGACGGCGACGTCCGGCGCGGACCTGCCGCAGGCGGCGAGGGAGACGAGACCGAGGGCCGCGACGCTGGCGGCGGCGATCAGACGGCGAGCACGCATGTTCGCCACTCTCTCATGCCGAACCGGAGCCTGTGACGCCCCCCACCCGGCGCACGGCCCGGGCCGGAGCACCGCCCGCGACGACGAGGTGCGTGGCCGACGAGGGGGGGATCTGGTCGACGTGGCCGACGCGAGGGGGGGTCATCTGGTCGACGTGGCCGCGACGGCCGGCTCGCCCAGCACGTCGGAGAGGAGCTGGGCGCACCACTCCAGCAGGGCCTGGTCACGCAGCGGCTCGCCGCCGATCCGTCGGGTGCTCGGCCGGGGCACGCTGACCTGGTCGAGCGCGGCCTTGTAGACCGAGTCCGGGTGGTAGCGCTTGAGCCGCAGCTGCTTCGAGTCGGGCAGCGGCAGCGGGCCGAACCGGATGTGCTTGCCCTGCATGGAGACGTCGGTCAGGCCGTAGCGGCGGGCCAGCAGCCGGAACCGGGCCACCGCGACCAGGTTCTGCACCGGGGCGGGCGGCTCGCCGTAGCGGTCCGTCATCTCCGCCACCACCTCGCGCAGCCGCTCCTCGTCGCGCGCCTCGGCCAGCTTGCGGTACATCTCCAGGCGCAGCCGCTCCACGCCGACGTAGTCGTGCGGCAGGTGCGCGTCGACCGGCAGGTCGACCTTGACCTCGGTCTCCTCCTCCGGGCGCTCGCCCTTGAACGCGGAGACCGCCTCGCCGACCATCCGCACGTACAGGTCGAAGCCGACGCCCTCGATGTGGCCGGACTGCTCGCCGCCGAGCAGGTTGCCGGCGCCCCGGATCTCCAGGTCCTTCATCGCCACGTACATGCCGGCGCCCAGCTCGGTGTGCTGGGCGATGGTCGCCAGCCGCTCGTGGGCGTGCTCGGTCAGCGGCTTCTCGGGCGGGTAGAGGAAGTAGGCGTACGCCCGCTCCCGGCCCCGGCCGACCCGGCCCCGGATCTGGTGCAGCTGGGCCAGGCCCAGCAGGTCGGCGCGCTCCACGATCAGGGTGTTGGCGTTCGGGATGTCGATGCCGGACTCCACGATCGTGGTGCAGACCAGCACGTCGAACTCCTTCTCCCAGAAGCCGACCATGACCTTCTCCAGGGCCTCCTCGCTCATCTGGCCGTGCGCCACCGCCACCCGCGCCTCGGGCACCAGCTCGCGCAGCTTCCGGGCCGCCCTGTCGATCGACTCGACCCGGTTGTGCAGGTAGAAGACCTGCCCGTCGCGGAGCAGCTCGCGGTGGATGGAGGCGGCCACCTGCCGCTCGTCGTACGCCCCGACGAACGTCAGCACCGGGTGCCGCTCCTCGGGCGGGGTGGCGATGGTGGACATCTCCCGGATGCCGGTGATCGCCATCTCCAGGGTGCGCGGGATCGGCGTGGCCGACATGCTCAGCACGTCGACCGAGGCGCGCATGGTCTTCAAGTGCTCCTTGTGCTCGACGCCGAAGCGCTGCTCCTCGTCGACGATGACCAGGCCGAGCGACTTGAACCGGGTGGCCGCCTGGAGCAGCCGGTGGGTGCCGATGACGATGTCGGCCGTGCCCTCGGCCGCCATCGCCAGCGTCTGCTCGGCCTCCTTCGGCGTCTGGAAGCGGGACAGCTGCCTGATCGTCACCGGGAACTGGCTCATCCGCTCGGCGAACGTGTTGTAGTGCTGCTGCACCAGCAGGGTGGTGGGCACCAGCACCGCCACCTGCTTGCCGTCCTGCACCGCCTTGAACGCCGCCCGGACCGCGATCTCCGTCTTGCCGTAGCCGACGTCGCCGCAGATCAGCCGGTCCATCGGAACGGTCTGCTCCATGTCCCGCTTGACCTCTTCGATCGCGGCGAGCTGGTCGGGCGTCTCCTGCCAGGGGAAGGCGTCCTCCAGCTCCCGCTGCCACGGCGTGTCCGGGCCGAACAGGTGTCCCTTGGACGCCTTGCGGGCGGCGTAGAGCTGGATGAGCTGGGCGGCGATCTCCCGGACCGCCTTACGGGCCCGGGCCTTGGACTTCTGCCAGTCCGAGCCGCCCATCTTGTGCAGGGTGGGCTGCTCGCCGCCGACGTAGCGGGAGAGCTGGTCGAGCTGGTCGGTGGGGACGAAGAGCCGGTCGCCGGGCTGGCCGCGCTTGCTCGGCGCGTACTCGATGACGAGGTATTCCCGGGAGGCGCCGTTGACGGTGCGCTGCACCAGCTCGACGTAGCGGCCGATGCCGTGCTGCTCGTGCACGACGTGGTCGCCAGCCTTCAGCTCCAGCGGGTCGATGGTGTTGCGCCGCCGGCTCGGCATCTTGCGCATGTCGCGGGTGGAGGTGCCCCGGCCGCCGGTGACGTCGTTGCCGGTGAGCAGCACGAAGCGGGACGCCTCGTCGACGAAGCCGCTGCTCAGGTTGCCGCAGGTGACGAGCAGCTCGCCGGGGGCGGGCGCGGTCGGCACCTCCTCGGTCAGCCGCGCGCCGAGACCGGCGTCGCGGAGCACCTCGACCGCCCGCTGGGCGGGGCCGTGCCCCTCGAAGACCAACGCGATCGACCAGCCCTCGCCGGCCCAGCGCTTCAGGTCGTCGACCACCCGGGCGGTCTCGCCGTGGTAGAGCGGGGCCGGCTGCGCGGCCAGCGTCACCGCGATCGCGTCGTCGGGGGTGACGTCCACCTCGCCCGGCTCGTCCTCCCAGGGCTGCCGCTCCGGGGCGGCGGACTCCGCCCCGACCAGGCCGAACGGCGACAGCGTCCACCAGGGCCGGCCCAGCCTCGCGGCGGCGGCGCGTACCTCCGCCAGGGTCTTGAAGGCGGCGGCGCCGAGGTCGACCGGGGCCTGGCCGCCGACGGCCGCCGCGGCCCAGCTCGCCTGGAGGAACTCCTCGGAGGTACGCACCAGGTCGTGCGCGCGGGTGCGGATCCGCTCCGGGTCGCAGAGCAGCACGTGGGTGCCGGCCGGCATGCAATCCAGCAGCAGCTCCATCGAGTCGGCGCCGATCAGCGCCGGGGCGAGCGACTCCATGCCCTCCACCGGGATGCCCTCGGCCAGCTTGTCGAGGATCTCGGCCAGCTCCGGGTGCTCCTCGGCGAGGGCGGCGGCCCGCTTGCGCACCGAGGGGGTGAGCAGCAGCTCCCGGCACGGCGGCGCCCACAGCTGCGGCACCTGCTCGATGGTCCGCTGGTCGGCGACGGCGAAGGTGCGGATCTCCTCCACCTCGTCGCCCCAGAACTCGACCCGGGACGGATGCTCGTCGGTGGGCGGGAAGATGTCGAGGATGCCGCCGCGCACGGCGAACTCGCCCCGCTTGGTGACCAGGTCGACCCGCGCGTACGCCATGTCCGTGAGCCGGCGGGCCACGTCCTCCAGGTCGGCCTCCGCCCCGGCGGCAAGCTGCACGGGCTCCAGGTCGCCGAGCCCCTTGAGCTGCGGCTGGAGCAGCGACCGGACGGGCGCCACGACCACCCGCAGCGGGCCGGTGCGCCCGTGCGCGTCCGCCGACCCCGGATGGGCCAGCCGACGCAGCACGGCCAGCCGCCGGCCGACCGTGTCGGAGCGGGGCGACAGCCGCTCGTGCGGCAGCGTCTCCCAGGACGGGAAGACCGCCACCTGCTCCGGCGGGAGCAGGCTGCCCAGCGCGGCGGCCAGGTCGTCGGCCTCCCGGGTGGTGGCGGTGACGGCGAGCACCGGCCGACCCGCCCCGCCGGTCTGCCTGTCGCCGGCCCGCGTGTCGCCGCTCTGCGAGTCGCTGGTCTGCGCGTCGCCGGCCCGCTTGGCGCCGCTCCGCGTGCCGCCGGTCTGTGGGTCGCCGGCCTGCGTGCCGCCAGCCTGCGTGCCGCCGGTTCGCGTGTCGCCGGCCGGGTCGGCGGCGACCGCGGCGACCGCGAACGGGCGCAGCGCGGGCGGCGCGGTGATGTCGAGGCCGTCGACCTGTGCGGCACCGGAGCGCGCCAGGTCACGTGCCCGGGCCAGCCCGGGGTCGGCCAGGGCGGCGGAGAACAGACCGGTGAGCATGTCATCACTTCCAGGGGCACGCGTGGACGGGCACACGACAGATCCCCCTCGCCCGACCGGACGGGGGGTGCACGTCTGCCAGCCTATCCCCGCCGCCCGACACCCACCCCCTTCCCGCCCACCCCGTCCTTCCCACCCCGCCCTCCACTGCTCTTCGCGCGCCCATCGCCGTTCCTCGCCGTCCCTCGCCCCGGTGCCAAGATCGCGCAGTTTCCGGGAAGTAGTGGTCTCCGGCGCACTCCGAGGCCACTACTTCCCGGATGTAGCGCGATCTTGTGTCGGCCGCGTGTACGGCCGACGCCGCATACGGGGATCTTGACCAACCGGGGCGGCCATGATCGGGTTGTGGCATGACGCAGCAGTGGCGAGCGCAGTTCGATGCCGAGGTGAGCTTCGCCAACGGTGGCGGGCTGCGGACGGACGGGTTCCGGCTGGACATTCCCGGCCACACGATCACCGACGACGAGCTGGCGGCGCTGCTCGTCCGGCACCTCGGGCTGCTGATGGTCGCCGACGTCCGGATCAGCAACAAGACGCTCATCCAGGAACCGCACAAGGGCGGCCGTGGCCTGCCCACCTCGGCCGGCCCCACCGCCGCGACCAGCCCGGCCGCCGCCGGCGCCGTTGACACGGAAGGCGCCGCCGGAGCCGGAGGGACGGAAGGCGCCGCCGGCCCGCACGGTAGGGGCGGACGGCGACTGGTCGAGCTGAGCCACGTGATCACCGACGGGATGACCACCCTGCCCGGCTGGCCGGCCCCGCGGGTCACCGAGTGGCTGACCCGTGACGCCTCCCGCGCCAACTACGCCCCGGGCACCGAGTTCCAGGTCGCGCGGATCGACATGATCGCCAACACCGGCACGTACGTCGACACCCCCTCGCACCGCTACGCCGACGGCGCCGACCTCGCCGGCACGCCGCTGGAGCGCCTCGCCGACCTGCCCGGCATCGTGGTCCGGGTGCCGGCCGGCACCCGCGCGATCGACCGGCTGATGCTGGCGCCGTACGAGGTGGCCGGGCGAGCGGTGCTGCTGCACACCGGCTGGTCGGCGCACTTCGGCACCGACGGGTACGCCGCGCCGGAGGCGCCCTACCTCACGGGGGACGGCGCCCGGGCCCTCCTCGAGGCGGGTGCCGCCCTGGTCGGCATCGACTCGATCAACATCGACGACATGAGCCCGGCGTCCGCCGGCGAGCGTCCGGCCCACAGCACGCTGCTGGCCGCCGGCGTGCCGATCGTGGAGCACCTCACCGGCCTCGACGCGCTGCCCCCGGAGGGTTTCCGGTTCACCGCCGCCCCGCCGCAGGTGGCCGGCATGGGCACCTTCCCGGTCCGCGCCTTCGCCGTCGTCGGCTGACCGCCGCCAATCCGACCGCCGGCCGCGCCGCCCCTCCGCCGCCGCCAGGACACGCCGCGTCTGCCCGCCGCCACGCCGCCGGCCGACCGCCACCGCCTCGCGCAGGCAGGTCACCCGCTGGGGCACCGCCGCGCCCGACCGGCACCGCCGCCACGCCGCCGGCCCGACCGTCGTCCCGGGCGGGTTGCTCAGTAGCGCACCGAGATCCGCCGCTCGACCGCGTCCACCCGGACCTCACCGCCGTACGGGACGATGAGCTGCGGGTCGGTGTGGCCGAAGTCCACGTCGAAGACCAGCACCGCGTCCGGGTGGTAGGCGGCGAGCGCCCGGGTGATCGCCTCCCGCTGGGCCTCGGCGAACTCCCGCCGCTCCTCGATCGAGTGCTGCCGGTCGAAGTTCCACGCCTTCGCCCGGCCGACCAGCACCGCCTGGAACGCGGCGAGCAGCCCTCGCTCGCCCATGTTGCGCAACATCCGGAACACGTCGGCCGCCGAGGGCATCTCCTCCGACGTCTCGACGATCAGCACCGAGCCCGCCAGCGCCTCGGCCGACGGGACTCGGTCGGCGGCCATCAGCCAGTGCAGGATCTCCAGTTCGCCGCCCCAGGCGCGCCCCTCGATCGTGCGCCGCGGTCCCTGCCAGCGCCAGCCCTTCCCCGGCAGCATCTCCGGCTCGTGGGCCAGCGCCGCCGGGTCCCGCCAGTCGCCCGGCCGGTCGCCCCACTCCGGCGCGGGCGTCAGGTCGTACCAGCCGGAGGTGAAGAGGGCGGCGCGCAGCGAGTCGAACGTCAGCGGGTGCGGCCGGCCCGGCCGACCGAGGTGCACCAGCACCGATCCGCCGTGGTAGGCCACGATTCCCAGCCGGTGCAGGTGGTTGAGCAGGTTGGTGTTGTCGGAGTAGCCGAAGAACGGCTTCGGGTTGGCCCGCAGCACGGCGTCGTCCAGGTGCGGGGTGACCGTGATCTGGTCTTCCCCGCCGATCGTGGCGAGCACGGCGGTGATCGTCGGGTCGGCGAAGGCGGCGGTCAGGTCCCGCGCCCGGTCGCGCGGGTCGGCGTCCATCACCCGCGTCGTCGGATACTCCACCGGCTCCAGGCCGAACTCCTCGCGCAGCCGGCGCAGCCCCAGCTCGTACACGTGGGGGAAGATCGCGGGCAGTCCGGCGGAGGGTGAGACGACCGCGACTCGGTCGCCCGGCCGGGGCTTGGGGGGATAGCTCGGCGAGGTCATGATCGAACGCTATCGGGCCGGTCGAACGGTTTCCGCCGGATAACAGCGGCGAAAGCCGGGCAAACCGCCCTAGGCTGACGGCGTGGACGAGGAAGCGCGCAGCCGGCTGCGCACCGCGGGGCTGCTGCTGGGCACCCTGCTGCTCGCCACGGCGTTCATCGCCGCCTACGTCGGCGCGCTGCACCAGCCGACCCCGCGCGACGTGCCCGTCGGCGTCGTGCGGGGCGACCAGAAGGCCGAGGCCCTCCTCGGCGCGGTGCGGAACCAGACCGACCGGCTCAAGGCCGTCGGGTACGCCGACCCGGGCGCCGCCGACGACGGCCTCGCGACCCGCGAGGTGTACGCGGTGCTCAGCACCACGGCCGAGGGCGGACTGGCCCTGACCACGGCCAGCGCCGCCGCGCCCGCCGCGACCGACGTCGTCGTGCAGGTGCTCGGCGCCGCCGCCCGACAGGCGGAACTGCCGCTGCGGGTGACCGACGAGGTCCCGGTGGCCGACGCCGACCCGCGCGGGCTGGTCCCGTTCTACCTGGCCGTCGGGTACGTCCTCGGCGGCTATCTCGCCTCCACCGTCCTCGGGCTCGCGGGCGGCACCACGCCCCGGGGCCCGCGCCGCGCCGCGCTGCGGATCGCCGCGCTCGCCGCGTACAGCCTGGTGCTCGGGATCGTCGGCGCGGTGGTGGTCGGGCCGGTCCTCGGCGTCTGGGACCACGACCTGGTGGGCATCGCCGCCGCCGGGGCGCTGGCGGTGTTCGCGGCGGCGGCCGCCGCGGCCGCGGTGCAGGGCTGGCTCGGCCTGCTCGGCACCGGCCTGGTGATCCTGCTCCTGGTGGTGCTCGGCAACCCCGGCTCCGGCGGCATCTACGCGCCCGAGTTCCTGCCCGCCTGGCTGCGCGGCATGCACCGGTGGAACGTGCCGGGGCTCGCCACCGACCTGCTGAAGTCCGTCGTCTACTTCGACCGCCGGTCGATCGGCTGGGCGGTGACCGGGCTCGCCCTGTGGTGCGTCCTCGGCGCGGCCGGGCTGCTCACCGCCGGGATGTTCCGGGCCGGCCGGGCGGCGCCGGCCCACCGGTCGGGCCGGCCCGCGCAGGCGCCGGACTGAGCGGCCCGGGCCCGGCGCGCCGCGGAATGTCGACGCCGACCGGCTTGCCGGACAATTAGGATCTTTCGGCCGTAGGCTTACCGGGTGGGCGATCAGGAGGGGCGGGGGCCGTCGCACGCGCCCGGCCCTGGCGCGGATACCATCAGCCTCAACGGACAGCGCTGTCCTTCGTACGCACGTAAGGAGCGCACCGTGACCGACCAGCACGACCACGACGGCCCCGACGCCGCGCTGCGCGCCGACATCCGCCGCCTCGGCACCCTGCTCGGGCAGACCCTCGCCCGCCAGGAGGGCCGCCCGCTGCTCGACCTGGTCGAGGAGATCCGCGCGCTGGTGCGCTCCGACGCGCCCTCCGCGGCACAGCGCCTCGCCGGCCTCGACGTCACCACCGGCACCAAGCTGGCCCGCGCCTTCTCCACCTACTTCCACCTGGCCAACATCACCGAGCAGGTGCACCGGGGCCGGGACCTGCGCCGCCGCCGGGCGATCCAGGGCGGCTGGCTGGACCAGGCGGCCAAGATGATCGCCGAGCGCGGGGTGCCGGCCGAGGAGATCGCCGCCGCGGCCCGCCGGCTGGCGGTACGGCCCGTCTTCACCGCGCACCCGACCGAGGCGGCCCGCCGGTCGATCCTGTCGAAGCTGCGCGCGATCGCCGACGAACTGGACACCGAGACCGCCAACGCGATCCTCTACGGCGCCAGCGACGAGGGCCCGGCCAACCGCCGCCTCGCCGAACTGCTCGACCTGATGTGGCAGACCGACGAGCTGCGGCTCGACCGGCCGGACCCGACCGACGAGGCCCGCAACGCCATCTACTACCTGCGCGACCTGTACGCCGAGGCCGCCCCGCAGGTGCTCGACGACCTCGCCGACACGCTGCGCACCCTCGGCGTGGAGACCTCCCCCACCGCCCGGCCGCTGAGCTTCGGCACCTGGATCGGCGGCGACCGCGACGGCAACCCGTTCGTCACCCCGACCGTGACCCGCGAGGTGCTGACCATCCAGCACGAGCACGGCATCGCGGCCACCGAGCGGGCGATGGACCACCTGATCAACGAGGTGTCGGTGTCCCGGCGGCTGCGCGGCGTGTCGCTCGACCTCTCCGCCAGCCTCGCCGCCGACCTGGACGCGCTGCCCGAGGTGGCGCCCCGGTTCCGCCGGGTCAACGCCGAGGAGCCCTACCGGCTCAAGGCCCGCTGCGTGAAGGCGAAGCTGGCCAACACCCGGCAGCGGCTGCGGCAGGGCACCGCGCACGTGCCCGGCCGGGACTACCGCGGCTCGGCCGAGCTGATCTCCGACCTGGAGCTGCTGCGCGCCTCGCTGGCCCGCAACGCCGGCCAGCTCACCGCCGTGGGCCGGCTCGCCTCGACCATCCGTACGGTCTCCGCGTTCGGGCTGCACCTGGCGACCATGGACGTGCGGGAGCACGCCGAGGCGCACCACGCCGTGCTGGCCCAGCTCTACGCGGCCGTCGGCGAGGTCTCCGACTACCCGTCGCTGACCCGGCTGGAGCGTACGAAGCTGCTGGCCGACGAGCTGGCCGGCCGCCGGCCGCTCTCCACGCTCGACACCCCGCTGACCGAGGCGGCCCGCAAGACGTTCGACGTGTTCGGCACCATCCGCGAGGCCCAGGACCGGTTCGGCGCGGAGGTCATCGAGTCGTACATCATCTCGATGACCCTCGGGGTGGACGACGTGCTCGCGGCGGTGGTGCTGGCCCGCGAGGCCGGCCTGGTCGACGTGCACAGCGGCCGGGCCCGGATCGGCTTCGTGCCGCTGCTGGAGACCCCGGCCGAGCTGAACGCGGGCGGCGAACTCCTCGACGAGCTGCTGTCCCTGCCGGCGTACCGGGCGCTGGTGGCGGCGCGGGGCGACGTGCAGGAGGTGATGCTGGGCTACTCCGACTCCAACAAGGAGGCCGGCATCACCACCAGCCAGTGGTCGATCCACCGGGCCCAGCGCGCGCTGCGCGACGTGGCCGCCCGGCACGGCGTGCACCTGCGGCTCTTCCACGGCCGGGGCGGCACGGTGGGGCGCGGCGGCGGGCCGACGCACGAGGCGATCCTGGCCCAGCCGTACGGCACCCTGGACGGCGCCATCAAGGTGACCGAGCAGGGCGAGGTCATCTCCGACAAGTACTCGCTGCCGTCGCTGGCCCGGGAGAACCTGGAGCTGACCCTGGCCGCAGTGCTCCAGGCGACGCTGCTGCACACCGCGCCCCGGCAGCCCGCCGAGATGCTGGAGCGCTGGGACGCGACGATGGAGCTGGTCTCCGACTCGGCGTTCCGGTCGTACCGGTCGCTGGTGGAGGATCCGGACCTGCCCGCGTACTTCTGGGCGTCGACGCCGACGGAGCTGCTCGGCGCGCTGAACATCGGCTCGCGCCCGGCGAAGCGGCCGAACACCGGTGCCGGGCTCGCCGGGCTGCGCGCCATCCCGTGGGTGTTCGGCTGGACCCAGACCCGGCAGATCGTGCCCGGCTGGTTCGGGGTCGGCTCCGGCCTGGCCGCGGCCCGGGAGGCGGGGCTGCAGGACGTGCTGGCCGAGATGCACCGCAACTGGCACTTCTTCCGCACGTTCCTGTCCAACGTGGAGATGATGCTCACCAAGACCGACCTGAGCATCGCCCGCCGGTACGTCGAGACGCTGGTGCCGAAGAAGCTGCACCCGATCTTCCACAAGATCGAGCAGGAGTACGAGCTGACCCGGCGGGAGGTGCTGGCGGTGACCGGCTCCCCGGCGCTGCTGGACGGCTCGCCGGTGCTCCAGCGCACGCTGGCCGTCCGCGACACCTACCTGGAGCCGCTGCACCACCTCCAGGTGGCCCTGCTGCGCCAGTACCGGGAGTCCGGGGCGGCCGGTCGGGCGCTGGTCACCGCGCCGGGCGGCCGGCGGGCGCCGAACGACGGCACGGCGCTGGAGCGCGCCCTGCTGACCACGGTCAACGGCATCGCCGCCGGCATGCGCAACACCGGCTGAGGCGTCCGGCGGGGCGCCCGCGCCACCGATCACGTCCGGCGTGGGGCCCGCCGTCCGCGCCGACCGGCGGCTCACCGGTCGGCGCGGTCAGAAGTCGCCGCCCCCGAAGTCACCGCCGCCGAAGTCGCCGCCCCCGAAGTCACCGCC
>NZ_JBSGDY010000097.1:0-23229 GCF_053602615.1 Micromonospora sp. NPDC004336 | reverse complement strand
ACCTCACCCGGCTGCTGCCCGGCACCGCCCGCCCGATGCGGCGGGTCGAGAAGATCACCGGGCGCAGCGACGACATGATGATCGTGCGCGGCGTGAACGTCTTCCCCACCCAGATCGAGGAGCTGATCCTGCGTACGCCGCAGCTCTCGCCGCACTTCCAGTGCGTCCTCGGGCGGGAGGGGCGGATGGACACGCTGACCGTCCGCGTGGAACGGCGGGCGGGGGCGGGCGTCGAGGCCGCCGAACGGGCCGGTGCCGCGCTGGTCGGGCTGGTCAAGAACACGATCGGGGTGAGCGTGGCGGTCGAGGTGATCGCCCCGGACGGGGTGGAGCGGTCGATGGGCAAGATGCGGCGGATCGTCGACCAGCGGCGGGGCGGCTGACGTGGCCGGGCGCAACGCCGCGTACGACATGTTCGACGCCGACGCGGCCTCCAAGGGGCTCGGCATCGAGCTGGTCGAGGCCGGCGAGGGTGCGGCGGTGGCCCGGATGCGGGTCACCGGCGCGATGGTCAACGGTCACGCCATCGCCCACGGCGGCTTCGTCTTCCTGCTCGCCGACACGGCCTTCGCGCTGGCCTGCAACAGTCACGGCCCGGTCACCGTGGCCGCCGGCGGCGAGATCACCTTCGTCCGTCCCGCCCGCGAGGGCGACCTGCTGACCGCCCGCGCCACCGAGCGCACCCGCTACGGCCGCAGCGGCATCTACGACGTCACCGTCACCCGGGAGGGCGGCGAGGTGGTCGCCGAGTTCCGGGGCCGCAGCCGCACCCTGCCCCCGACCACCGGCTGATCCCGCCCCACCGCGTCGCCGCGCCGCCGGCCGCGTCGTCCCGCCGAGCTCGCGTTACCCCGGAGCCCCGTGCCGCGCGCGCCCCACCGCGAGCCCGGGGCGCGACTACCATGTGGACGGTGCGAGTGCTGGTGGTCTCCGCGCCGTTGATCGGGCACGTCCTCCCCCTGCTGCCGCTGGCCGCGGCACTGCGCGACGCCGGGCACGAGGTGCTCGTCGCCACCGCCGCCGACGCCCTGCGGGCCGAGCGGTCGGGCCTGCCGGTGCGCGACGTCGCGCCGATGTTCGACTTCGGGCGGATCGCCCGCGCGATGATGCTGCGCCACCCGCTGATCGCCCGGGCCGAGCTGGCCGGCACCGGCGGCACCCGGGGCGCCGGGCTGCTCTTCGGGGCGGTCAACGACCAGATCGCCGACGGGGTCGTCGCCGTGGCCGACGAGTGGAAGCCCGACCTGGTGATCCACGAGCCGTTCGCGGTGGCCGGGGCGCTGGCCGCCGCCAGGCGCGGCGTGCCCGCCGTACGCCAGGAGAACGCCCTCTTCGACGGCCGGGAGCTGGTGCGGGCCACCCTCGCGCGACTCGGCCCCGCCCTGCGCCGGCACGGTCTGGCGGAGCTGCCGCCCCCGGCCGCCGCCATCGCCGTCAGCCCGCCCAGCCTGCTCTCGCAGGACGGCTGGCCCATGCGCTACGCCACCCGGCCCGGCGGCGGCGAGCTGCCGCGATGGCTGCGCGAGCCGGGCGAGCGCCCACGGGTGCTGGTCAGCCGCAGCACCGTCGCCGGCCCCGGCAGCGCCGGCCCGATGCCGGCGGTGCTCGCCGCGGCCGACCGCGTCGACGCCGAGTTCGTCCTGGTCCGCCCGGACGCGCGGCTGGCCCGGCGGGCGCTGCCCGGCAACGTGCGTACCGTCGACTGGATCCCGCTGCCCGAGGCGCTGCCGGCGAGCGCGGCGCTGGTCCACCACGGCGGCGCGGGCAGCGTCCTCACGGCCCTGATCGCGGGCGTGCCGCAGCTGGCCACCGTCGGGGCCGGCGACCGGCGGCACAACGCGGAGCTGGTGGCCCGGCGCGGAGCCGGCCTCGCGGTGCGGCCCCGCGACATCACCGCCGACACGCTGACCCGGCTGGTCGGCGACCCGGGGCTGCGCGAGGCGGCCCGGCAGGTCGGTGCCGAGATCGCCGCCATGCCGGGGCCCGAGGAACTGGTGCGGCGGCTGACGGCGCTGGTCTGACCCGCCGGGTCCCGCGCCCGCGCGGCGGCCCCGGTCCTGTCGGGGGTCTGGGGCAGGATGCCGGGATGGGACACGTGGTGCTGTTTCACTCCGTCTACGGGCTGCGGCCCGCCGTCGTGGCGGCCGCCGACCGGCTGCGCGCCGCCGGGCACACCGTCGACACCCCCGACCTCTACGGCGAGCCGGCCGCCGAGACCGTGGCGGACGGCTTCGCCCTGCTCGGCAGGATCGGGCAGGAGGCCGTGCTGGACCGGGCCCGGGCGGCCCTGCGCGACGCGCCGGCCGACGCGGTGCTCGCCGGGTTCTCGATGGGCGCCGGGGTGGCCGGCGCGCTGCTCGCCGAGCGGCCCGACGCGGCGGCGCTGCTGCTGCTCTCCGGCACCGGCGGCGAGCCGGAGTCGGTCCGGCCGGGCCTGCCGGTGCAGCTGCACCTGGGCGACCCCGACGACTACGACGCGGAGCCGGAGGTCGAGCAGTGGCGGCGGGCGATGACCGCGGCCGGCGCGGAGCTGTCCGTCCACCGCTATCCCGGCGTCGGGCACCTCTACACCGATCCCGAGCTGCCCGACCACGACGCGGCGGCGGCCGCGCTGACCTGGGAGCGGGCCCTCGCCTTCCTCGCCGACCGCTGACCGGCACGCGGGGGCGGGCCGGGCGGCACCCCCCGCGCGCGGCCCGCGCTCAGCCGAGGCGGGCCAGGTCGTCGGCGGAGAGCCGGATCGCGCCGGCCGCGACGTTCTGCGCCAGGTGCGCCGGGTCGCCGGTGCCGGGAATGGCCAGCACGTGCGGCCCCTGGTGCAGCGTCCAGGCCAGCCGGATCTGGTGCGGCGTGGCCCCGTGGGCCCGGGCCACCGCGCGCACCGCGTCGTCGTGGTCGCCGCCCGCGCCCGACTCCCGGCCGGTCCCGGCGATCGCGAAGAACGGCACGAAGGCCACCCCGCGCTCACCGCAGGTACGCAGCAGGTCGTCGGCCCACCGGTTCGTGTCGAGGGCGTACGCGTTCTGCACGCACACCACCGGCGCGATGGCCTGTGCCTCGTCGAGGTGGTCGACGCGCACGTTGGACAGTCCGAGGTGCCGGATCAGCCCGGCGTCGCGCAGCTCCGCGAGCGCGGCGAAGCGCTCGGCCACCGAGTCCCGCCCGTCGCGCCGGACGATGCGCAGGTTGACCACGTCCAGCTGGTCCCGGCCGAGCCGGCGCAGGTTCTCCTCCACGTCCCGGCGCAGCTCGGCCGGGGTCAGCTCCCGGTGCCGGCTCGCCTCGTCGAACGACGGCCCGACCTTCGTGGCGATGACCAGGTCGTCCGGGTACGGCGAGAGGGCCTCGCGGATCAGGTCGGTGGCGTAGCGGCGGGGGCCGGTGCCGACGCCGAGCGGCCCGCCGGGCGAGACGTAGAAGGCGGCGGTGTCGATGTGGTTGACGCCGAGCTCGACGGCCCGACGCAGGACGCGGACGGCGCGTGTGCGGTCGGGGTCGGCGGTCAGCCGCATCGAGCCGAAGCCCATCCGGCGTACGGTGCGGTCGCCGAGGGTCCAGGTACCGGCGGCGGAGGCGGTGATCTCTTCGACAGGCATCGGGGCAACCTAGCCAGGGAACGCCAGTGCGCGCACTCGGTCGGCCGCCCGATACCGCCCGGCGTCGGCGGCGGCTAGGTTGGATCGTGGGGGAAGAGTCGCGGCGGGAGCCGGTGACCCGGCCCGGCGGCGCCGTCGTCGGCGAGCGACGGTGGCGGCGCGCCCCCGCTCACGCCGCTGCCGGTGTCCCGCGCGGCAGCTCCCATGCCATCGTCCGTTCGCGACGTCTCCGCCACGCGGATCGGGCCGACCGGAGGCCGTCCCCCTCGACGGGCGCGTCGCGGCCGGCCACCGGGCCGGGGGAGTCGCCGGCCGCGAGGACCCGCCTCGCCCGGTCGGCGAGCCCGGGGACGTGGACCGGACGAGCCGCGTCGCGTCCCGACCGTGCGGCCGACGCGCCGAAGCGGACCGGTTCCGACGGCTCGGCGGTCGCGGCGACGCGGACCGGCTTCGACGGGCGGGCGGGCGCGAGGACGCGGACGGGGCAGGGCGCGTCGCGGTCCGACGGCTCGGTGGGCGCGGCGACGCGGACCGGTTTCGACAGGCCGGCCGGCGCGAGGAGGCGGACGGGACAGGGCGCGTCGCGGTCCGACGGCTCGGCCGGCGCGGGGACGCGGACCAGTCTCGTCGGCTCGGCGGGCGCGGGGACACGGATCGGTTTCGTCGGCTCGGTGGGCGCGGGGACACGGATCGGTTTCGACGGCTCGGTGGGCGCGGGGACACGGATCGGTTTCGACAGGTCGGCCGGCGCGAGGACGCGAACCGGGCCGGTCGGCCTCGGGGAGCCGACGGTGGCGGCCGGGTCGGGCAGCGGCCGCCGGCCGACGACCGCGACGACCCGGGCACGAGGCGTGGCGGGCGGCGCGGCGACGGGAGGACGAGCCGGCCGCCCGGCCCGCAGGGCGAACGTCGCCCGGACCGCCCTCGGCAGCCGGGCGTACGCGACCTCGCGGAGCACCGGGTCGGCGACGGCGTACCGGCCGTCGGCGTGGACGACCAGCAGCCCCGACGCGGCGAGCGCCCGCAGCGCCGGCAGGGCCCGGTCGGGCGTCCAGCCGAGCAGGCGCGCCACCGACGGCGCGGTGACCCCCGCGTCGCGGGTCGCGGCGGCCATCAGCACCGCCCGCCGCGTGGCGTCGAGGCGGTCCAACCCGGCGTCGACCTCGCGGCGCACCGCGTCCGGTACGCGCAGCCGCGCCGGCGGTGCGCCGTCGAGCGCCGCCACGTACGCGACCGCCCGGCCGGGGATGCCGCCGACCGCCGGCAGCAGCCGGGCCGCCTGCGTCGCGGGCCGGTCGGCCCGGCGCAGCAGGTGGCGCAGCAGCCGGCCGGTCTCCACCGGGCGCAGCGGCGGCACGTCCAACCGGTGCCGGCGGCCGACGGGCAGCACGTCCGCGCACTCCGGACGGTGCACCGCCACCACCGCCAGCGGCAGGGACCGGGCGGCGGCCGCCGCGAAGAGCCGGCGCAGGAAGCGGTCCAGCGCCCCGGCGGCCCGGTCCAGGTCGTCCACCGCCACCACCAGCGGCTCCCGGGCCGCGAGCGCCAGCAGCACCTCCCGCGCCACCTCGGCGCCCCGGGCCGCCCCGGGCGAGGCGTCCGGCCCGGCGAGCAGCTCCGCCAGCGCGCCCACCGACCCGGTCAGCCGCTCCGGCGGCACCAGGCCCGCGACGGCGGCGGCGAGCCGGCGGCGTACGGTCGCGGGCGACTCGTCGGCGCGGAGGCCGGCGAGCCCGCGCACCAGGTCCGCGACGGGCGCCAGGGCCCGGGGGTACGGCGGGCAGTGCGCGACGCACCAGCGCACCGGCACGTCGTCCACGACCGCCACCGCGTGCCGCAGCTCGTGCAGCAGCCGGCTGCGCCCGATGCCGGCGGGGCCGACCAGCGACAGCCAGCGCGGGCTGCGGTCCCGCAGCGCCCGCAGGACCAGGTCCCGGGCGGCGGCCAGTTCGCGCCGCCGGCCGACCAGCGGCCCCTCGTGCCGGGCCGGGGCCGGCCGGGCCGTCCCGGTGGCGTGCGACACGTCCACCGGCAGCGCCTTGCCGGCGAGGGCCACCGGCGGCACCGGGCGCTGCGCGATCAGCCCCTCGGTGGCCCGCCGGGTCGCCGCGCAGAGCGCCACCCCGCCCGGCGGGGCGTATGCCTGCAACCGGGCGGCCGTGGTGATCACCGCGCCGCTGGCCGCGCCGTGCCCGCCGTCGCGGGCCGCCGCGAGGTCCACCAGCGCCTCGCCGCCCTGCGGAGCTGGCTCGCCGACGAGCGGTTCGCCGACTCGCGGCTGGTGCTGGTCACCCGCGACGCGGTCGCGGCGGGGGAGCAGCCGGTCGTCGACCTGCGCCAGGCCCCGGTCTGGGGCCTGCTGCGCACCGCGCAGCTCGAACACCCGGGCCGCTGCCAACTCGTCGACCTCGACGACACCCCCGCCAGCGCCGCCGTGCTGGCCGCCGCCGTCGCCTCGGGCGAGCCGCAGCTCGCCCTGCGGGACGGGCAGGTCCGTACGCCCCGGCTCGGCCGGGTCCCGGCCACGGTGGAGCTGCTGCCCGGCGGCGTCGACCCGGCCGGCACCGTGCTGATCACCGGCGGGACCGGCGTCCTGGGCCGCGTCGTGGCCCGCCACCTCGCCACCACCCACGGCGTACGGCACCTGCTGCTGGCCGGGCGGCGCGGCGCGACGGCCGAGGGGATCGGCGACCTGGTCACCGAGCTCGCCGACGCCGGTACGGAGGTGACCGTCGCGGCCTGCGACGTCGCCGACCCGGACGCCCTGGCGGCGCTGCTGGCCGGGGTGCCCGCCGATCGTCCGCTCACCGCCGTGGTGCACGCCGCCGGCGTCCTAGAAGACGGCGTGCTGGAGTCGATGACCCCCGAACGCGTCGACGCGGTGGCCGTGCCGAAGGTCGACGCGGCGTGGCACCTGCACCGCCTCACCGCCGACCTCGACCTCGCGGCCTTCGTGCTCTTCTCCTCGGCGGCGGCCACGCTGGGCAGCGCCGGCCAGTCCAACTACGCGGCGGCGAACGCCTTCCTGGACGCCCTCGCCGCGCACCGCCGCGCCCGCGGACTCGCCGGCATCTCCCTCGCCTGGGGCCTGTGGGAGCAGGCCAGCGGCATGACCGGCCACCTCGACGACGCGGACGTGCGGCGGATGGCCGAACAGGGCGCGGCGGGGCTGACCACCGAGCAGGCCCTCGACCTCTTCGACGCGGCCTGGCGGCTCGACGCGGCGGCGGTCGTGCCGATGCGGCTCGACGTCGGGACGCTGCGGGCGCAGGCGGAGGCCGGCACCCTGGCGCCGCTGCTCCGGGCCCTGGTCCGGGTGCCGCTGCGGCGCTCGGCCGACGCCGCCGCCAACGGCGGCGGTGTGCGGCTCGGCCAGCGGCTGGCCGGGCTGGCCGGCCCGGAGCGGCTGAAGGTGGTGCTGGACGTGGTCCGGGCCAACATCGCCGCCGTCCTGGGTCACGCCAGCGCCGACGCGGTCGACCCCGGCCGGCTCTTCACCGAACTCGGCTTCGACTCGCTCACCGCGGTGGACCTGCGCAACCGGCTCAACAGCCTGTCCGGTCTGCGGCTGCCGGCGACGCTCGTGTTCGACTACCCGACGCCGGCCGCGCTCGCCGAGAGGCTGGCGAGCGAGATCGCCGCCGACGCGGCGCCGTCCACGCAGCCCATCTTCCAGGGCATCGACGCCGTGGAGAGCCTGCTCACCGCCATCCCGCTGGACGCGACGACCCGGGCCCGGTTCGCCGCGCGGATGCAGGACCTGCTGGCCAAGGCGTCCGACCTGGGTGCCCCAGCGGCCACCGAAGAGGACAAGCCCGATCTCGAATCGGCCAGCGACGACGAGATCTTCGACTTCATCAGCAAAGAGTTCGGGATCTCCTGAGATGACCGGACTCTTCATCGAGGAAGGCGCCACCCGATGAGCGACGACAAGCTGCGGTACTTCCTCAAGCGGGTGACCGCCGACCTGCACGAGACCAAGCGCAAGCTGCAGACCGTCGAGGCACGCGACCAGGAGCCGCTGGCCATCGTCTCGATGAGCTGCCGCTTCCCCGGCGGCGTACGGTCGCCGGAGGACCTGTGGGACCTCGTCGCCGACGGCCGGGACGCGCTCACCGAGTTCCCGGACGACCGCGGCTGGGACCTGGCGTCGCTCTACGACCCAGACCCCAACAAGCCGGGCAAGAGCTACACCCGCATCGGCGGCTTCCTCGACCAGGCCGGCGCGTTCGACCCGGCCCTGTTCGGGATCTCCCCGCGCGAGGCCCTCGCCATGGACCCGCAGCAGCGGCTGCTGCTGGAGACCTCCTGGGAGGCCGTCGAGCGCGCCGGCATCGACCCGCTGTCGCTGCGCGGCAGCCAGACCGGCGTCTTCGTGGGACTCAGCACCTCCAACTACGGCATGGGTCTGCCGAACGTGCCCGAGGGCGTCGACATGTACATCGGCACCGGCAACACCACCAGCGTGGCGTCCGGCCGGATCTCGTTCACCCTCGGCCTCAACGGCCCGGCCGTCACCGTGGACACCGCCTGCTCGTCCTCGCTGGTGGCCCTGCACCTCGCGGCGACCGCGCTGCGCCGCGGCGAGTGCGACCTGGCCATCGCCGGTGGCGTCACCGTGATGGTCACCCCCGGCGTGTTCGTCGTCTTCTCCCGCCAGCGCGGCATGTCCGTCGACGGCCGGTGCAAGGCGTTCGCCGCCGGCGCGGACGGCACCGGCTGGGGCGAGGGCGGCGGCGTGCTGGTCGTGGAACGGCTCTCCGACGCCGAGCGCAACGGCCACCCGATCCTCGCCGTCATCCGGGGCAGCGCACTCAACCAGGACGGCGCGTCGAACGGCCTGACCGCGCCGAACGGCCCGTCCCAGCAGCGTGTCATCCGGCAGGCGCTGGCGAACGCCCGCCTCGGCGCCGCCGACGTCGACATGGTGGAGGCGCACGGCACGGGCACCACCCTCGGCGACCCGATCGAGGCGCAGGCGCTGCTCGCCACGTACGGGCAGGACCGGCCCGCCGACCGGCCGCTCTGGCTCGGCTCGGTCAAGTCGAACATCGGCCACACCCAGAGCGCCGCCGGCGTAGCCGGCATGGTCAAGATGGTGATGGCGCTGCGCAACGGCCTCCTGCCGGCGACCCTGCACGTCGACGAGCCGTCGCCGCACGTCGACTGGGACGCCGGGGCGGTGGCGCTGCTCACCGAGGCGAAGCCGTGGCCCGAGCTGGGGCGCCCCCGCCGGGGCGGCGTCTCCTCGTTCGGGGTCAGCGGCACCAACGCCCACGTCATCGTGGAGGAGTACCGGCCGCGTACCGCCGCGCCGGAGGCCGTCGACGGCGAGGAGGTCGTCGAGGCGGCGACCGAGACCGGCCGGCGACCCGGCCTGGTGGCGTCCGACGCGGTCGTCTGGCCGGTGTCGGCGCGGTCGAGGGCGGCCCTGGCGGGCCAGGCGGCGCGGCTGGCGGCGTACGTGCGCGAGCGCGGCGACGTCGATCCGGCGGCGGTGGGCTGGTCCCTGGCGACGACCCGGTCGACGTTCGACCAGCGGGCCGCCGTGGTGGGGTCGACCGTCGAGGAGCTGTTGACCGGGCTGGACGCCGTGGCTGCCGGCGCGCCGGCGGGAAACCTGGTGACGGGCACGGTCGCCGGAACGGGCGCGGGCCCGGTGTTCGTGTTCCCGGGTCAGGGTGCGCAGTCGGCGCGGATGGCAGCTGGCCTGGTGGGTCGTGCGCCGGTGTTCGACGCGCGCCTGGCCGAGTGCCAGCGGGCCTTGGCGCCCTACCTGGACGTCGACCTCGTCTCGGTGCTCACGGGTGAGGACGAGTCGTGGTTGGCGCGGGTCGAGGTCGTGCAGCCGGTGCTGTGGGCCGTCGGCATGGCCCTGGCCGCCGTGTGGCAGCACGCGGGAGTCACCCCGGCGGCGGTGATCGGTCACTCGCAGGGCGAGATCGGCGCCGCCTGCGTCGCCGGGATCCTGTCCCTCGACGACGCGGCGAAGGCCGTGGCGCTGCGCTCCCGCGCGCTGACCGTGCTGCGGGGCACCGGCACGATGGCGTCGATCGACCTGTCCGCCGAGGCGGTCGCCGAGCGTTTGCCGGCGTTCCCGGGCGTCGGGGTCGCGGCGGTCAACGGCCCGTCCACCGTCGTGGTGTCCGGCCCGCCGCAGCCCGTCGCCGACCTGGTCGAAGCCTGCCAGGCCGACGGGATCAGGGCTCGCCTGATCCCCGTCGACTACGCGTCGCACTCGGCGGCGGTGCAGGACGTGGCCGAGCAGTTGCGTGCCGACCTGGCCGACATCACGCCCCGGCAGGGTGACGTCCGGCTGGTGTCGACGTTGACCGGAGACTGGGTGGACCCGGGGTCGATGACGGCGGACTACTGGTACGACAACCTGCGGCAGACCGTGCGGTTCGACGCCGCCGTCCGGGTGGCGGTCGCCGCCGGCCACACCACGTTCGTGGAGATCAGCCCGCACCCGGTGCTGACCATGCCCGTCACCGCCATCCTCGACGACGCCGGAGCGAGCGGCCACACCCTCGGCAGCCTCCGACGCGGCGACGACGACCCGACCCGACTGCTGACCAACCTCGCCACCGCCCACGTCATCGGCCTGCCCGTCGACCTCACCAGGGTCCTCGCCCAGACCGACACCGTCGACCTGCCCACCTACGCCTTCGACCACCAGCGGTACTGGTTGGACGGCAGCGGCGGCGTCGACCTGGAGAGCCTGCTCCAGGGCGCCGCCGACCCGGGCGACGCGAGCTTCTGGGCCGCCGTGGAACGCGGCGACATCACCGCCCTCGCCGAGACCGTCGCCACCGACGACATCCCGGCGCACGAGGCCCTCGACGCGCTGCTGCCGGCCCTGCCGCTGCTCACCTCGTGGCGGAGGCAGCGCCGCCGGCAGTCCGACATCGACAGCTGGCGCTACCAGGACACCTGGAAGCCCCTGCCCGGCGTGACCAACCGGGGCATGACCGGCACCTGGATCGTCGTCATGCCGACCGGCGACATCGTCGAACCCTGGCAGGACGCCTGCGTCGAGGCCTTCACGGCGGCCGGCGCGACCCTGGTCCCGGTGGCCGTCTCCACCAGCGACGTCGACCGCGACCTGCTGGGCAAGCTGCTGCGGGAGGCGCTCGCCGCGACGCCGGGCGGGGAGCGGGACGCCGCCGAGGTGGCCGGCGTCGTATCGCTGCTCGCCTTCGACGAGCTGGCCCACCCGCTGCACCCGTCCGTGCCCGGCGGCTTCGCCGCCACCGTCGCGCTCTTCCAGGCCCTCGGCGACATCGGCCTGCGCGCCCCCATGTGGAGCGTCACCTCCGGCGCCGCGTCCGTCGGCATGGCCGACCTGCTGCGCTCCCCGGTCCAGTCGCTGGTGTGGGGCTTCGGCCGGGTCGCCGCCCTCGAACACCCGCAGCGCTGGGGCGGCCTCGTGGACCTGCCCGAGGCCGTCGAGGAACGCTCCGCCGCCCTGCTGGTCGCGGCCCTCACCGCCGCCGGGGAGGAGGACCAGATCGCGGTACGCCCCGGCGGCCTGCTCGCCCGCCGGCTCACCCGGGTCCCGCTCGGCGACAGCCAACCCGCGAACCCCTGGCAGCCGTACGGCACGGCGCTGGTCACCGGCGGCACCGGCGCGCTCGGCGGGCACGCCGCCCGGTGGCTGGCCCGCAGCGGGGTGGAGAACATCGTCGTGGTCAGCCGGCGGGGCATGGCCGCGCCGGGCGCGCAGCAGCTCGTCGACGACCTCACCACGCTGGGCGCCCAGGCCACGGTGGTGGCCTGCGACGCGTCCGACCGGGACGCGCTGGCCGACCTGATCGGCGCGATTCCCGCCGAGTACCCGCTCACCACGGTCGTGCACGCCACCGCCGTGCTGGACGACGCCATGATCAACGACATCCGGCTGGAACAGATCGAGCGGGTGCTCCAGGCCAAGGTCGACGTCGCGTACCACCTGCACGAGCTGACCCTCGACCTGGACCTGTCCGCGTTCGTCATGTTCTCGTCCTTCGCCGGCAGCGTGGCCAGCTCCGGCGTCGGAAACTACGCCCCGAGCAACGCGTTCCTCGACGCGCTGGCCCAGCACCGGCGCGGGCTCGGCCTGCCCGCCACCTCCGTGGCCTGGGGTGCGTGGGCCGGCGGCGGCATGGCGGACGGGCCGCTCGGCGAGCTGCTGCACCGGCACGGCGTACCCGAGATGACCCCGGACGCGGCCATCGCCGCGCTGCACCAGGCCGTGGACCACGGCGAGGCGTTCCTCACCATCGCCGACATCGCCTGGGAACGCTTCGCCGTCGCCTTCACCGCCACCCGGCCCGGCCCCCTGATCAGCGACCTGCCGGACGTCCGCCGGCTCGCCACCGCCGAGCAGGTGGCCGGCGTGGAGGCCGCCGACGGCCCGGACTCCCTGCGGGAGCGGTTCGCCGGGCTGCCCGCCGCCGAGCGGCTCGCCGTCCTGCTCGGCCTGGTCCGCAGCCAGGTCGCCGCCGTGCTCAACTACCCGTCCGCCGAGTCGGTGGACGAGCACCGGGCGTTCCGGGAACTGGGCTTCGACTCCGTCACCGCCGTCGAACTGCGCAACCGGCTCGGCTCGGCCACCGGCGTGGCCCTGCCGGTCACCCTGGTCTTCGACTACCCGACCCCGACGACGCTGGCGGAGTACCTCTTCGCCGAGGTCGCCCACGACGACGTGGTCACCCCGACCGCGCTCCTCGACGACCTCGACCGGATCGCCGACAGCCTCGACGTGGTGGCGCGGGACGAGGCGGCGCGGGTGCGCGCCACCGTACGCCTCCAGGCGATGCTCTCCCGGCTCGCCCAGGACAGCGGTGGCGCCGACGTGGGCCGGCACCTCGACGACGCCACCGACGACGAACTGTTCGCCATGGTGGACAGGGACCTCGGCATCTCCTGACCCCAGCTCCGGCCCCCCTCCGTCCCTGCTCAGGAAGCGGCACTCCGATGGCCAATGAAGACAAGCTCCGCGACTACCTCAAGCGGGTCATGGCTGATCTCCACGACACCCGCCGCCGGCTCAGTGAGGCGCAGTCCCAGGAACTGGAGCCGGTGGCGATCGTGGCGATGAGCTGCCGCCTGCCCGGCGGGGTGCGCAACCCCGACGAGCTGTGGGAGCTGCTGCGGGACGGCCGGGACGCCGTGGCGCCCTTCCCCGACGACCGGGGCTGGGACCTGGAGCGCCTCTATCACCCCGACCCCGACCACCCCGGCACCTCGTACGCCCGCGAGGGCGGGTTCGTCGACGGAGCCGGCGACTTCGACTCCGCCTTCTTCGGCATCTCGCCCCGCGAGGCGCTGGCCATGGACCCCCAGCAGCGGCTGCTGCTGGAGACCTCCTGGGAGGCGGTCGAGGCCGCCGGCATCGACCCGGCCGCGCTGCGCGGCAGCCGGACCGGGGTGTTCGTCGGCACCAACGGGCAGGACTACGGCACCCTGCTGATGATGTCGCCGGACGGCGACGAGGGGCACTCGATGACCGGCGGCGCGGCGGCCGTGGCGTCCGGCCGGGTGTCGTACACCCTCGGGCTGGAGGGGCCCGCCGTGTCCATCGACACGGCCTGCTCGTCGTCGCTGGTGGCGCTGCACCTCGCCGTGCAGGCGCTGCGGGCGGGGGAGTGCGACCTCGCCCTGGCCGGCGGCGTGACCGTGATGGCCACCCCCGGCCTGTACATCGGGTCGAGCCGACAGCGGGCCCTCGCCCCCGACGGCCGGTGCAAGTCCTTCGCCGCCGCCGCCGACGGCGCCGGGTTCTCCGAGGGCGTCGGCTGGCTGCTGGTCGAGCGGCTGTCCGACGCCCGCCGCAACGGCCGCCGCGTCCTCGCCGTGGTACGCGGCACCGCCGTCAACCAGGACGGCGCCTCCAACGGCCTGAGCGCCCCGAACGGCCCCGCCCAGCAGCGGGTGATCAGCCAGGCCCTCACGAGTGCCCGGCTCGCCACCGTCGACGTCGACGTGGTGGAGGCGCACGGCACCGGCACCCGGCTCGGCGACCCGATCGAGGCGCAGGCGCTGCTCGCCACGTACGGGCAGGACCGGGGCGACGCCGAACCGCTGCTGCTCGGCTCGTTGAAGTCCAACATCGGGCACGCCCAGGCCGCCGCCGGCGTGGCCAGTGTCATCAAGATGGTGCTGGCGATGCGGCACGGGGTCGTGCCGGCGACGCTGCACGTCGACGAGCCCTCCCCGCACGTCGACTGGTCGGCGGGCGCCATCGAGCTGGCGACCGAGGCGCGGCCGTGGCCCGAGACGGGTCGGGCGCGCCGGGCGGCCGTCTCCTCGTTCGGCATCTCCGGCACCAACGCCCACGTCATCGTCGAGCAGCCGACCGAGCCGGCCGAGAGCCCGTCCGGCCGCACCCCGGGCCTGGTCGCCGCCGACGCGTTCCTCTGGCCGGTCTCGGCGCGGTCGACGGCCGCCCTCGCCGGTCAGGCCGCCCGGCTGGCGGCGTACGTGCGGCAGCGGGCGGAGCTGGACCCGGCGGCGGTGGGCTGGTCCCTGGCCACGACCCGGTCGACGTTCGACCAGCGGGCCGCCGTGGTGGGGTCGACCGTCGAGGAGCTGCTGGCCGGCCTGGACGCCGTCGCGGCGGGTCGTCCGGCCGCGAACGTGACCACCGGGGTGGCGTCCGGCCCGGGCGCCGGTCCGGTGTTCGTGTTCCCGGGTCAGGGCGCCCAGTCGGCGCGGATGGCCGCCGGCCTGGTCGGCCGCGCGCCGGTGTTCGACGCGCGCCTGGCCGAGTGCCAGCGGGCCCTGGCGCCGTATCTCGATGTCGACCTTGTCTCGGTGCTCACGGGTGAGGACGAGTCGTGGTTGGAGCGGGTGGAGGTCGTGCAGCCGGTGCTGTGGGCGGTCGGCATGGCCCTGGCCGTCGTGTGGCAGCACGCGGGCGTGGCCCCGGCGGCGGTGATCGGTCACTCGCAGGGCGAGATCGGCGCGGCGTGTGTGGCGGGGATTTTGTCCCTGGAGGACGCGGCGAAGGCCGTCGCGTTGCGGTCCCGCGCCCTGACGGTGCTGCGGGGCACGGGCACGATGGCGTCGATCGACCTGTCCGCCGAGGCGGTCGCCGAGCGTCTGCCGGCGTTCCCGGGCGTGGGTGTCGCGGCGGTGAACGGCCCGTCCACGGTGGTGGTGTCCGGTCCGCCGCAGCCGGTCGCCGACCTTGTCGAAGCCTGTCAGGCCGACGGCGTCCGGGCTCGCCTGATCCCGGTGGACTACGCGTCGCACTCGGTGGCGGTGCAGGACGTGGCCGAGCAGTTGCGTGCGGACCTGGCCGACATCACGCCCGGTCAGGGTGACGTCCGGCTCGTGTCGACGTTGACCGGGGACTGGGTCGATCCGGGGTCGATGACGGCGGGCTACTGGTACGACAACCTGCGGCAGACCGTGCGGTTCGACGCCGCGGTGCGGGTGGCGGTCGCCGCCGGCCACACCACGTTCGTGGAGATCAGCCCGCACCCGGTGCTGACGATGCCCGTCACCGCGATCCTCGACGACGCCGGAGCGAGCGGCCACACCCTCGGCAGCCTCCGACGCGGCGACGACGAGCCGACCCGGCTGCTGATCAACCTCGCCACCGCCCACGTCATCGGCCTGCCCGTCGACCTCACCAGGGTCCTCGCCCGGACCGACACCGTCGACCTGCCCACCTACGCCTTCGACCACCAGCGGTACTGGCCCGCGCCGCCGGCCTTCCTCGCCGCCCCCGCCGGCGCCCCGGACATCGACCGGTGGCGCTACCGGGTCACCTGGCAGGCAGTGCCCGACCTGCCGCTGACCTGGCTGGCCGGCACCTGGCTCGTCCCGCTGCCGGCCGGGCGGGGCGACGACCCCCTGGTCGCCGGGGTGCTGGGCGCGCTCGGCAACTTCGGCGCGGACGTCGTACCCGTGGAACTGGACGCCACCGACGAGCCGGCGGCGCTGGCCGACCGGCTGCGCGCCGCGCTCACCGGCCCGGAGCGGCCCACCGCCGTGCTCTCGCTGCTCGGCCTCGACGAGCGCGCACACCCCGGGCACCCGGCGACCTCGCTGGCCGCCTCGGGCACCGCCCTGCTGGTGCAGGCGCTCGGCGCGCTCGACGTCGAGGCGCCGCTGTGGTGCGCGACCCGGGGCGCCGTCGCGGTCTCCGCCGACGACCTGCCGCCGCACCCGGTGGCCGCCTCCGTGTGGGGGCTCGGCCGCGCCGTCGCCCTCGAACACCCCGGCCGCTGGGGCGGCCTGCTCGACCTGCCGCAGACCCTCGACGCGCAGACCGGCGCCCTGCTCTGCGCGGCGCTCGGCGACGCCGGGGGCGAGGACCAGCTCGCCGTCCGCGACTCCGGCGTCTTCGTCCGCCGGCTCGCCCGGATCACCGAGCCCGAGCCGACCCACGACGGCTGGCGGCCGCGCGGCACCGTCCTGATCACCGGCGGCACCGGCGGGCTGGGCGGGCACCTGGCCCGCTGGGCCGCCCGATCCGGCGCCGCGCACGTCCTGCTGGCCAGCCGGCGCGGCCCGGACGCCCCGGGCGCCGCCGAGCTGGCGGCGGAGCTGACCGAACTCGGCGTACGGGTCACTGTCGCCCGCTGCGACGTCGGCGACCGCGCGCAGGTGGCCGGCCTCCTGGCCGCCGTCCCCGCCGACGCACCCCTGACCGCCGTGCTGCACACCGCCGCCGTCCTCGACGACGGCATCGTCGACACCGCCACCCCGCACCGCCTGCACACCGTCGCCGCGCCCAAGTGCGCCGCCGCAGTCCACCTCGACGAGCTGACCCGCGACCTGGACCTGGACGCCTTCGTGCTCTTCTCCTCGGTCGCCGGCACCACCGGCAACGCCGGGCAGGGCGCGTACGGGGCGGCGAACGCCTTCCTCGACGCCCTCGCCGAGCGGCGCCGCGCCGAGGGCCGGCCCGCCCTCTCCGTCGCCTGGGGCGCGTGGCGCGGCGCCGGCCTGCCCGCCGACAACGAGCGCGCCCAGCAGCGGCTGCGCCGGGGCGGCATGGTCGGCATGGACCCCGACCTGGCCGTCGAGGCCCTCGCGCGGGCGCTGCGACGCGCCGACGCGACCACCGTCATCGCCGACATCGACTGGGCCCGGTTCGCCCCGGCGTTCACCCTCGTGCGGCCCAGCCCGCTGATCGGCGACCTCGCCGAGGTCCAGGAGGCGGCCCGGCAGGCCGCGCCGGAGGACGCCGAGGACGAGCCGGACAGTCCGTCGCAGGCAGCGGCCCGACGCTTCGCCGGGCTCCCCCCGGCGGAGCGCGCCTCGGCGCTGCTGGAGCTGGTCCGCCAGTGCGCCGCGACCGCGCTCGGCTACGGCGGCGCCGACGACATCCCGGCCGGCCGCCCCTTCCGCGACCTAGGCCTGGACTCGCTGACCGCGGTGGACATGCGCAACTTCCTGGCCACCGCCACCGACCTGCGGCTGCCCGCGACGCTCGCCTTCGACTACCCGAACCCGACGGCGCTCGCCGCGCACCTCGACGAACTGCTCACCGGGGCGACCGCCGGCTCGGCCGCCCCCGCACCGGCCACCACGGCCGCCACCGACGACGAGCCGATCGCCATCGTGGCGATGAGCTGCCGCCTCCCCGGCGGGGCGGACACCCCGGAGCAGCTGTGGCAGCTCCTCGCCGCCGGCGGCGACGCGATCGGCGAGTTCCCCACCGACCGGGGCTGGGACCTCGACCGGCTCTTCGACCCCGACCCGGAGAACGAGGGCACCAGCTACGCCCGCGAGGGCGGCTTCGTCGCCGGCGTCGCCGACTTCGACCCCGGGTTCTTCGGCATCAGCCCCCGCGAGGCGCTGGCCATGGACCCGCAGCAGCGGCTGCTGCTGGAGGCGTCCTGGGAGGCCGTCGAGCGGGCCGGCATCGACCCGCAGGCGCTGCGCGGCAGCCCCACCGGCGTCTTCGTCGGCACCAACTACCAGGACTACCGCAACCTGATGTACAGCGCCGAGGGCGCCGAGGGCCACCTGATGACCGGCAACGCCGGCAGCGTCCTCTCCGGGCGGGTGTCGTACACCCTCGGGCTGGAGGGACCCGCCGTCTCGGTGGACACCGCCTGCTCCTCGTCGCTGGTGGCGCTGCACTGGGCCTGCCAGGCGCTGCGCCGCTCGGAGTGCTCCCTCGCCCTCGTCGGGGGCGTCACCCTGATGTCCACCCCCGGCGTCTTCGTCGGCTTCAGCCGGCAGCGGGGGCTGGCCCCGGACAGCCGGGTCAAGGCGTTCGCCTCCGCCGCGGACGGCACGAGCTGGGGTGAGGGCCTCGGCCTGCTGCTGGTCGAGCGGCTCTCCGACGCCCGCCGCAACGGCCACCCCGTGCTCGCGGTGATCCGGGGCAGCGCCGTCAACCAGGACGGGGCGTCCAACGGCCTTACCGCGCCCAACGGGCCGTCGCAGCAGCGGGTGATCCGGCAGGCCCTCGCCGACGCCGGCCTTGCCCCGGCCGACGTGGACGCCGTCGAGGCGCACGGCACCGGCACCAGGCTCGGCGACCCGATCGAGGCCCAGGCCCTGCTCGCCACGTACGGCCAGCAGCGCCCCGCCGACCAGCCCCTCTGGCTCGGCTCGGTCAAGTCCAACATCGGCCACACCCAGGCCGCCGCCGGCGTCGCCGGGATCATCAAGATGGTGCTGGCCCTCCAGCACGGCTACCTGCCGCAGACCCTGCACGTCGACGAGCCGACCGACCAGGTGGACTGGAGCGTCGGCGCCGTCGAGCTGCTCGACGAGGGCCGCCCGTGGCCCGTCACCGACCACCCGCGCCGGGCCGCCGTCTCCTCGTTCGGGATCAGCGGCACCAACGCGCACACCATCCTGGAGCAGGCGCCCGAGCCGGTCGAGCCGGCCGGGACGACGGGCGAGCCGGCCCGGCTGCCGGTCGTGCCGGTGCTGCTGTCGGCGCGTACGGCGGCGGCGCTGGCCGCCCAGGCCGACCGCTGGGCCGACCGGCTCACCGGGCCGGGAGCCCCGCCACCGGTCGACGTCGGCTGGTCGTCGGTGGTCTCCCGGGCCACCCTGGACCACCGGGCCGTCGTCCTCGCCGCCGACCGGGGCGACCTGGCCGCCGGGCTGCGCGCCCTCGCCACCGGCGAGGACTCGCCGCTGCTGGTCACCGGCGCGGCCGTGGCCCGGCCGAAGGTGGCGTACCTCTTCTCCGGGCAGGGCGCCCAGCGGGCCGGGATGGGCCGCGAGCTGGCCGGGGCGTTCCCGGTCTTCGCCGCCGCCCTCGACGAGGTCTGCGCCGCCCTCGACCCGCACCTGCCCCGCCCGCTGAAGCCGGTGCTGCTCGCCGAGGCCGGCTCGCCGGAGGCGGAGCTGCTGGACCGCACCGAGTTCACCCAGCCGGCGCTCTTCGCCGTCGAGGTGGCGCTGTTCCGGCTGCTGGAGGCGTGGGGCCTCCGTCCCGACGCGGTCGCCGGGCACTCCATCGGGGAGTTCGCCGCCGCCCACGCCGCCGGGGTGCTCTCCCTGGCCGACGCCGCCGAGCTGGTCGCCGCCCGCGGCCGGCTGATGCAGGCGCTGCCGGCCGGCGGCGCGATGCTCGCCATCGCCGCCGCCGAGGCCGAGGTGACCGCCGCGCTCGGCGACCGCGCCGACCGGGTCTCCGTCGCCGCCGTCAACGGCCCCGCCGCCGTGGTGGTGTCCGGGGCCGGCGACGCCGTCGAGGAGCTGGCCGCCGAGTGGACCGCCCGGGGCGTACGGGTCCGGCGACTGGCGGTCAGCCACGCGTTCCACAGCCCGCTGATGGACCCGGTGCTCGACGACCTCGCCGCCGTCGCCGGACGGCTGCGGTACCAGGCCCCGACCGTCCCGATGGTCTCCACCGTCACCGGCGCGCCGGTCGACGTGACCGAGATCGGCACGCCCGGGTACTGGGTGCGGCACGCCCGCGACGCGGTGCGCTTCGCCGACGCCGTCGCGGCGCTGCGGGACCGCAACGTCACCGGCTACCTGGAGGTCGGCCCGGACGGGGTGCTCACCGCCCTCGCCCAGGCCGTGCTCGCCGAGGGCGCCCCGGCCGCCGGCCGCGCCCCGCTGGTCGTGCCCGCGCTGCGCCGGGACCGCCCCGAGCCGGCCACCCTGCTGCGGGCGGTCGCCGCGCTGCACGCCCACGGCGTCTCCCCGGACTGGCCGGCCCTGTACGAGGGCACCGGCGCCCGGCGGACCGACCTGCCCACGTACGTCTTCGACCGGCAGCGCTACTGGCCGGAGCCGCCGCCCTGGGCCGCGCTCGCGGCCGCCGAGGACGGCACCGACGTCGAGCGCCGCTTCTGGGCGGCCGTCGAGGCCGAGGACTTCGACTCGCTCGTCCGCGATCTCGACGTGGACCCCGACCAGCCGATCGGGACGGTGCTGCCCGCGCTGTCCGCGTGGCGGCGACGCGGGCGGGAACGCTCCCTCGTGGACGGCACCCGGTACCGGGCCGTCTGGGAGCCCCTCGCCGACACGCCCGCGGCGGACGGCGCCGGCCGCTGGCTCGTGCTGCTGCCCGCCGACCGGGCGGACGACCCGGAACTCCACTCCTGCGTCTGGGCCCTGGGCGGGGACGTCACCACCGTGCCCGTCGACACCGCCGCCGACCCGGACGACCTGACCGACGAACTCGCCGCCGCCCTCACCGACGCGCTGGCCGGGGACGGCGAGCCGCTGACGATCCTGTCCTTCCTCGGCCTGGACGACGCCCCGCACGCCGAGCACCCCGCGCTGCCCCGCGGCCTCGCCGCGACCGTGCGGCTGCTCCAGCAGCTGACCGACCTGGACGCGCCGGCCCGGCTCTGGTGCGTCACCCAGGGCGCCGTCGGCGTCGGCGACGGCGACGTCCCGCTCAACCCCCGGCAGGCGATGCTGTGGGGCCTGGGCCGGGTGGCCGCGCTCGAACAGCCCACCCGCTGGGCCGGGCTGGTCGACCTGCCCACCATCCTCGAAGCCTGGACGGCGATGCGCCTCGGCGGCGTCCTCACCGGCGACGGCGGCGAGGATCAGGTCGCCGTCCGCGACTCGGGCGTGCTGGTCCGCCGGCTCGTCCCCGCCGCCACCACCGGGGAACCCGAGCCGTGGCGGCCCCGGGGCACCGTGCTGATCACCGGCGGCGTCGGCGCCCTCGGCGGGCACGTGGCCCGCTGGGTGGCCGGTGCCGGCGCCGAGCGGGTGGTGCTGACCAGCCGCCGGGGCACCGACACCCCGGGCGCCGCCGACCTGCTCGCCGAGCTGACCGGCCTCGGGGTGGACTGCCGGGTCGCCCGGTGCGACGCCGCCGACCGGGCCGCGATGACCGACCTCCTGGCCGACCTGCGGCGCGCGGGACCGCCGCTGCGCGCGGTGGTGCACGCCGCCGGGGTCAGCGAGGTGGTGCCGCTGGCCGACACCACCCTGGAGGACCTGGCGTACGTCATCGCCCCGAAGCTCTGCGGCGCCGAGCTGCTCGACGAACTGCTCGACGGCGTCGAGCTGGACGCGTTCGTGCTCTTCTCCTCCATCTCGGCGGTGTGGGGCAGCGGCGGGCAGGGCGCCTACGCGGCCGGCAACGCCTACCTGGACGCGCTCGCCGAGCGGCGGCGCGCCCGGGGCCTGGCGGCCACCTCCGTCGCCTGGGGGCCGTGGACGGAGTCGGGCATGTACACCGAGGGCGCGGCGGAGCAGTTGCGCCGGCGCGGCCTGCGGGTGATGCCGCCGGGCGTGGCGATGGCCGGGCTGCGGCACGCCCTGGCGGCCGGCGACACCTGCGTCACCGTGGCCGACGTCGACTGGGCCGTCTTCCAGCCGCTGTTCACCTCGCTGCGGCCCAGTCCGCTGCTGGCGGACCTGCCGGCCGTACGCGCGCTCGCCGCCGCCCCCGCCGCCGGGCCGGACGTGCCGGTGCCCGTCGCCCGGGACCTGCTCGCCGGCCTGCGGGCGCTGCCCGGCGACGAGCGGCGGGCCGCGCTGCTGGACATGGTGCGGGTCGACGCGGCGAAGGTGCTCGGCCACCCCTCGGCCGACGTGATCGACACCGACCGGGGCTTCCTGGACCTCGGCTTCGACTCGCTCACCGCCGTGGAGCTGCGCAACCTGCTCGTCGCGGCCACCGGGCACGACCTGCCCACCACGGTCGTCTTCGACTACCCCACGCCCGAGGGCCTCGCCGACCACCTGCACGAGGAACTCTTCCCCGACCACGGCGGGGACGCCGGTGGCGGCGGCGACGAGGAGTCCGTCCGGCGAGCCATCGCCGCCATCCCGCTGGACCAGCTGCGGCAGGCGGGCCTGCTCGACCAGCTGCTCCAGCTGGCCCGCACGAGCGCCGACCCGGTGCCCGCGGCCCCGGCCGCGTCACCGGAGCCCGCGGCCCAGATCCACGAACTCGACGTCGCCGGCCTGGTCAGGATGGCCCTGGAAGGCTCCGACTCGTGACCCGCCCGGCCCTGAGGAGCCTTCGATGAGTGTGTCGCTGGACGAGGTCGTCACCGCGCTGCGCGCGGCCCTGCTCGACAACCAGAAGCTCAAGCAGCAGAACCAGCAGCTCACCGCCGCGCTCGGCGAACCCGTGGCGATCATCGGGATGAGCTGCCGGTTCCCCGGCGGCGTCGGCTCGCCCGAACAGCTGTGGGACCTCGTCGCGGCGGGCGCCGACGCGATGTCGGCGTTCCCCGCCGACCGGGGCTGGAACCTGGACGCGCTCTACGACACCGACCCCGACAGCCGGGGCACGTCGTACGTGCGGGAGGGCGGCTTCCTCTACTCCGCCGGGGACTTCGATCCCGGGTTCTTCGGCATCAGCCCCCGCGAGGCGCTCGCCATGGACCCGCAGCAGCGGCTGCTGCTGGAGGCCGCCTGGGAGGCGTTCGAACGGGCCGGCATCGACCCGACCACGCTGCGCGGCGCGCCCACCGGCGTCTACGCGGCGACCAGCCAGGGCGACTACGCGGCGCTGCTCACCGGGGTCAGCGGCGGCGTCGAGGGCTACCTCGGCACCGGCAGCGCCGCCGCCGTGGCCAGCGGTCGCATCTCGTACGCGCTGGGCCTGGAGGGGCCGGCGGTCACCGTCGACACGGCCTGCTCGTCGTCGCTGGTCGCGCTGCACCTGGCCTGCCAGGCGCTGCGGCTGGGGGAGTGCAGCCTGGCGCTCGCCGGCGGGGTGTCGGTGATGGCCACCCCGACCGTGTTCGTCGAGTTCTCCCGGCAGCGCGGCCTGTCCACCGACGGCCGGTGCAAGTCCTTCGCCGCCGCCGCCGACGGCACCGGCTGGTCGGAGGGGGTCGGCATGCTGCTCGTCGAGCGGCTCTCCGACGCCCGCCGCAACGGCCACCCCGTCCTCGCCGTGGTACGCGGCAGCGCCGTCAACCAGGACGGCGCGAGCAGCGGGCTGACCGCCCCGAACGGCCCCTCGCAGCGGCGGGTCATCCGGCAGGCCCTCGCCAACGCGGGACTCACCGCCGACCAGGTGGACGCCGTCGAGGCGCACGGCACCGGCACCACCCTCGGCGACCCCATCGAGGCGCAGGCGCTGCTCGCCACGTACGGGCGGGACCGGCCCGCCGACCGGCCGCTCTGGCTCGGGTCGGTCAAGTCGAACATCGGCCACACCCAGGCCGCCGCCGGCGTCGCCGGGGTGATGAAGATGGTCCTGGCGATGCGGCACGGGGTGCTGCCGCCCACC
>NZ_JBSGDY010000096.1:0-23516 GCF_053602615.1 Micromonospora sp. NPDC004336 | reverse complement strand
GCCGGCCCGGTCGCCGGCCGCGCGGGCGGTCGGCTCGGGCGTCTCCCGCGGCGCGGCGGACGCGACGCCCGCGGCGAGGGGGTAGCGCAGGAGGCGGGGCCGCGTGCCCGCCGGCTGGTCGGCGGTCTCGGACAGGGTGAGCAGGGATCGCCCGTCGAGGCTGTAGGTGATCGACTCACCCTGCGGCTCGTCGGGCAGCGGGGTGACCCGCGGGGTCCCGCCGGTCAGCGCGCCGATCAGGTCGCCGCCGGCGACGTCGAACTCGAACGCGTCGGCGTAGGTGCGCAACACCACCCGGCTCCCGTCCGGCGCGGTGGCGGCGCCGGTGACCGTCGTGCGGCCGAGCGCCGAGAAGGGGTTGCTCGTCGTCGAGGCCGGCAGCCGGACCTGCCCCACCCGCGCCAGTGGCGTCGTCGTGCCCGGCCGCAGGTCGGCGACCGGGGCGTACAGGACGGCCGAGTACTTCGTCACGATCACCGGCCGGTCGTCGGCCGTCACGAGCAGCGCCTCGGAGTCGTGCGGGCCGTCCGGGTACGCCATCCGGTACAGCACCGGCCGGTCGGCGCCCGGCGTCAGCTTCCACACCGCGACCGTCTGCCGCGAGCGGTCGTTGTCGCCGGTGTCCGCCACCCAGACCGTGCCGTCCGCGCCGACCGCGAGGTCCTCGGTGTCCCGGGGCCGGGACGGATAGGAGACCGTACGCACGACGGCGCACCTCGGATCCAGGAAGAAGATCCGGCGGCGTGCCTCGTCGTCCGCGCCGTCGTTGACGACGACGTATCCGTCGTCGGTGGCGGCCATCCCGGAGATCTCGGTCAGCCGGTCGTCGCGCACCTCGCACACCGGCGTGGCCGGTGCGGGGCCGGGTGACGGGTTCGCCGTCGCCCGGCCCGGTAGTGCCAGGACGGCGAGGGCCACCGCCGCCACCGCCGCCGTCGTCCGCGCCCCGCGGGTGGTTCCCCTGCCTCGTCGCATCGCCAGCAATCCTGTCATCACCGTCGGACGTACCGGACGTGTGCTCAGTCGACCGCCTCGATGATGCGCAGGTCGCGTTCGGCGCCGTCGCCGAGCACCCGCAGCGCCTCCTGGTAGGCGGGACTGTCGTAGGCGGCGACCGCCGCGTCGACGCTGTCGAACTCGATCAGCGTCGTGCGCTCCACGATCCCGGACTCGAACGCTCGGGCCGGAAGCCCCCGCGCCAGGAACCTGCCGCCCGCCGCACACATGGCCGGGCCGGCCAGGTCGATGTAGGCCGCCAGCTTCCTCTCGTCCTTGATCGACTGGAAGGTGTTGATCCAGTACGCCTTCGCCATCTTCTCTTCCTCCTGCTCGCAACTGGCCCTGGGGCTTCTGCTCAGGACCGGGACGACCCGGGGCGCCGGGCGCTCGTGGCCGCGCGGCCGGGGTGTCTCCGGTCGTTCTCCGGCCAGGCCGCCGCGACCAGGGCCGGGAGGATCTGTGCCGCGGTGCCGCGCAGGTTGACGGCGCAGACCTGGTCGAGGGGGGTCGGCTGCGGGTTGACCTGGATGACGGTGGCGCCGCGGCGCGCCGCGATCCGGGGGATCTCGGCGGCCGGGTACACGACCGCGGAGGTGCCGACCGTCAGCAGCACGTCGCAGGCGGCGGCCGCCTCGGCCGCCGCGGTCAACGCCGTCTCGGGCAGGGCCTCACCGAACCACACCACTCCGGGGCGAACGAGCGCCGCGCAGGTCACGCAGCGGGGCGGCGGGATCCGGCGTTCCTCGCCCGACCGGGCGGGCTCGTCGTCCGGGAGCGCCGCCGGGTGGGCGTCCGCCGCGACGCAGCGGGGGGCGAACAGGCTGCCGTGCAGGTGGATCACCGACCGGGCTCCGGCCCGTTCGTGCAGGTCGTCGACGTTCTGGGTGATGACGGCGCTGCCCGGCATCCGGTCCTGGATGTCGGCGATGGCCAGATGACCGGGATTGGGCTCGGCCCGGGACACCCGCGCCCGCCGCCACTCGTACCAGCCCCAGACCAGGTCCGGGTCGGCGTGGAACGCCTCGGCGGTGGCGAGCTGCTGGGCGTCGAAACGCGCCCACAGGCCGGTGAGGCGGTCACGGAAGGTCGGCACGCCGCTCTCCGCGGAGATGCCGGCGCCGGTGAAGACGGCGGCCCGACGGGCGTCGCCGAGGTGCTGGGCCGCCCGGCGGAGCAGATCACCTTCCATGGGTGGAGATCCTGCCATCACGGCGACGGCCGGGCCGCGGCCAACCCGCCGCCGCACCGACGGGGACCGTCACCGCGCGGGCCCCACGATCCGGGCCCGGGCGTCGGCGAGCAGGTTCGCCGCGTGCGGGCCGGCGGCGTAGCGGGCCGCGTCGACGCTGTCCGTCACCGCGGCGACCGGGTCGGGGTTGGTCGCGCGGTGCAGGGCGAGCCAGACCCACCGGTGTTCGCCGCCGTCGAGCTGGGAGCGGCGGGCGCGCAGGTGCGCCGGCCCGGTCAGGGCGCGGGCGGCGATGCTGGCGACGATGTCCGGGTCGTCGCCGACCCCCGCGTGGCGGGCCGCCTCCCCCGCCGCCCACCAGGCCAGGTCCCGAAGTTCCGGTTCGGACAGCTCGGCCAGCCGCTCCGCTTCGGGCAGCCCGGCCGGCGCGTCGGCGGCGGGGCCGAGCGAGCCGACGAGCCGCCCGGCGGGCGGCGGCCGGCGGGGGTACAGCGGGGGCAGGTCCGGCACGATCCGGAAGCCGATGTCGGCGGCCTCGATCCGGGCCAGGTCCTCGGCGGTGATGCCGTGGCCGGTGAATCGCCGCACCGCGACCAGGCCCTGCTGCGGCTTGCCGCGTCGGTGGTCGGTGAAGTCGAGGTCGGCGAGCGCCGCGGCGACCGGTGGTGGGGCGTCGAGGTCGCCGAACGGTTCCGCCGACAGCAGCAGCTCGCCGCGCTCGGCGAACGACAGCCGGGTCACCGCGTTGACGTTCCAGAACATGCTGGCGGCGCGCCCACCGGCCGATGCGCGGGTCAGCACGGGCGCGGTCGAGCCCTGCCAGCCGTTGTACTCCACGGCGAGCACGGCGTCACCGAGGTCCAGCACCGCCACCCACGGATCGATCGACCGCCGGCTCATCAGGTCGTCGCCGATGGCCCGCAGCGACTCCGGCCGGGCCGGGTCCGCGCCGAAGGCGCGCAGCACGTCGGCGACGCTCGTCGCGGTCACGACCGTGACCGTCGCGGCCTCGCCGAGGCTGCTGCGGCGCAGCCACCGGTAGGCGGTCTCGGGCCGTTCGGGCCGCACCGGCTCGGGCTCGCCGCGCAGGCGGTGCCCCAGCCGGTCCGTCCGCGCGTGGACGATCTCGGGCGCGGCGGGCGCCTGCCACACCATCAGCTCGTAGAACTCGGTGTCGCCCTCGTCGGCGTCGTCCCGCCCGCGGGCGTGCACCCGCAGCCGGTGGTCGCCCGGCCAGGGTGGGGCGACCCGGCGCAGGTGCGGCTCGCCCGCCTGGGGGCCGAGCACCGAGGCGCCGCCGGTGGCCGCCCGCCAGCTGACCTCGACGATCTCCTCCCAGACGGTCGCGACGGCCGGCGGTGGCCCGTCCAGGATGCTCACGGTGACGCGGACGTGCCCGGTCTCGACGCCGGTGCGGATCACCGCGCCGCCGGGGACGACCGCGACCAGCCCGTTGCCGCCGAAGTCGACCTCCGGGACGTCGGTGCCCTCCAGCAGCGCGAACCGGTGCCCCGACACCGGCGCGGAGCCGTGGGACCGGCGGGGCAGCACGTACTCGGCCCGGGTCCGGTCCAGCAGCGCGGCCGCGTAGCCGGCGGGCATCGGGGTCTCGCGCAGCAGCAGGACCGCGGTGCCGAGCGCGACGCCGAGCACGGCCGGCGGCCGCGTCGCCCAGTTCCGCGCGTCGATCTGGCGCAGGACGGCGGCGGCCACGGTCGCGGCCAGCGCGAGCCGGGCCGCGCCGTGCGCCGCGGCGACCGCCTCCTCGCCGGTGACGTCGGGCCCCACCGTCAGCAGGGCGGCCACCCGCGGGTGGCTGGCCAGCCGGCGGGCCAGCGCGACGACCAGCGGCACCGCGCCGGGCCGGATCTGCTCCAGCACGGCTACGCCGGTGACCGCCTCGCTCTGCCCGCCCATGGTCGCGAGGGCGAACGTGCCGGTGAGCGGCTCGCAGAGCAGGTCCGCGAGGCCAGCGACGGTCCCCACGTCCAGCTCCGCCACGGTCAACTCCAGTGCCCCGAGCAGGCGTTCGACCAGCAGGGGCGGCAGCGAGCCGAGCGCCTCCCGAACGGACGGCTCGCCCGGTCGCGCCGCGCCGCCGGGCTGGAACCGGGCCACGGCCGGCGGCCGGCCGGGGAACGCGCGGGCCAGCGCGGCGACGGCTCCCCGCCCGCCGGCGATCGCGTGGGTCGCGGGTGTGTCCCCGTCGGCGACGGCCCGCAGCCGGCCGAGCTCCGCCGCCGGGCCCGTGGGAACGCGGGCGACGACGAGCGGCAGCGCGGCGGCGACCGGCCCCGACAGCTCCGCCAGCACCGCATCAGGAACCTCGACCACCGCACCCCCCGCCGCCCGTACCGCCCACCCTAACCATTGACGATCATGTACGACACCCGCCCGGCGTCCGGGCCCGCGCGCGACCCGCCCCCCGATCGATGGACGTCTCTAGCGCGATCGACACCCGCGTGGTAGGAATCTGCCAAATCTGTTAACCGGTACGAAATTTTTCCACAGGAAGGGATCCGATGACGACAAGACGGATCATGGCCGCCCTCGCGGCCGCCGCCGTCGGCCTGGCCGTGGCGGCACCGCCGGCCGGGGCGGCCCCAACGCGGGAACGGACCGTCAGCTACCACGGCTACCGCCTGGCGGTCCCCGCCGACTGGCAGGTCGTCGACCTGGCGACCGACCCGCACGCGTGCGTCCGCTTCGACCGGCCCGCGGTGTACCTCGGCCGCCCCGGGGACGAACCCTGGTGCCCGACGGGACTCGTCGGTCGGACGGCGGGCCTGATCGTCGAGCCGATCGACTCCGTCGCCGCAGAACGGATCACGGCCGACACGGCGGTCACCGCGAGCGGGCGGGCGACCGCCGGCGGCGCGGTCTCCCGCGACGGGACGATCCAGGTCGCGGTGCGCGACGCGGGCGTGCTGGTCACCGCCCTGCACACGCCGGAGACCGAGCCGGCGGTCCGCCGCGTCCTGGCCTCCGCCCGCCTCGGCCCCGGCGCCACGCCGGCGTCGCCGGACGCCGTACGCGCCGACGCGGCGCCCGACGCGGCGACGCCGACGGCGGCGGCCGGCCCGCAGCCCGGCACCTACACCGGCAAGGGCTTCGACACGTGCACCGCACCGTCGCAGTCGACGATGGACGCCTGGCGCACCAGCTCGCCGTACCGCGCGGTCGGCATCTACATCAGCGGCTCCAGCCGCTCCTGCACGCAGGCCAACCTGACCGCGAGCTGGGTCACCAACCAGACCGGCAAGGGCTGGCACCTCATCCCCATCGAGCTCGACCGCCAGGCGCCGTGCGGCACCCGCACGCCGAAGATGTCGTACGACCCCGCCACGGCCCGGTCCGAGGGAGCGACCCGGGCCAACAGCGCGGTGAGCGCGGCCCGGGCGCTGGGCATCCCCGGCGGAAGCGTGATCTACAACGACATCGAGCACTACCCGTCGACCGAGTCGTGCAAGGCCGCCGTGCTGTCGTACCTCTCCGGCTGGACCGAGCAGCTCCACGCGCTCGGCTACCTCTCGGGGATGTACTCCAGCGGCTCCTCCGGGGTCCGGGACCTGTGCGGCGCCTACAACGACAGCCGCTACACCCGCGTCGACCATCTCTTCTTCGCCTGGTGGAACGGCGTGGCCGACACCGACGCCGGGGACTACTGCGCGGACGCCCACTACGCCAACCGGCAGCGCATCCACCAGTACACCGGCGACAGCTACGAGACCTGGGGCGGCGTGCGCATCTACATCGACCGCGACTACCTGGATGTGTCGGCCGGCACCACGCCGCCGCCGGACGGGTTCAGCACCACCGTCGACAACACCACCGCGGATCGGTTCTCGGCCAGCGCGAACTGGGGCACGTCGGCCTACTCGGCCCAGCGGTACGGCGCCGACTACCGGTTCGCCACCCCGACCCCCGCCAGCGACACCGCCTGGTACCGGGCGAACGTGCCGGCGACCGGCTCCTACGAGATCTCGGTCTGGTACCCGGCCGACGCCGGCTACAACGACTCGACCCCGTACATCGTGGCCACGACGGGCGGCAACCAGACGGTGCGGGTGAACCAGCGCCTCAACGGCGGCAAGTGGGTGTCGCTCGGCGTGTTCACCCTGGGCGCGGGCGACGGCAACAAGGTGGGCGTCAGCCGGTGGACCAGCGGCACCGGCTACGTCGTCGCCGACGCGGTCCGCATCACCCGCGTCTGACCCGGCCCGCCGCCGAGCCCGACAGTGCCGGCCCGACGCCCTCCCGGCAGCGCCGCCAGGCCGCCGAGCAGGGGCGTCGGGCCGGCATCGGTCGAGGCGCCGCCTCCATGGCGACGGACCGGCCACCCCGTCCGGGTGGGAGAGTCCTGACGCACTAGCATTGCCGCGGTCCGGGACGGCTCTGCTGAAACGAGGCGAAATGCGTTGGCTCCGGCGGTTACTGGGCGGCGGGCGGGTCCAGCTCGACACGGGACGGCAGGAGACACTGCTGCGGGACGTCCAGGCCCGGTACGGCGCCCACGCGCGGATCCGGTTCGCCGAGCAGGTCGACGCCGTCACCGCGCTGCTCGACAGCGACGACGGCCTGGTGGTGGCCGCCCGGATCGTCAGCCAGGTCGCCGACGAGGCCCACGCGGACCTGCAGGCCCAGGCCCAGGACGTGCGCCGACGGACGGGCCGGCGGCTCCTGGTGCACCGCCGCAACTACCGGCCGCTGTGGTCGGAGGCCGGCCCGGCCCTACGGTGGCCGCTGTTCACGCTGCCGTGCGGCTTCCACCCGTACGCCCAGGTCGCCGGCGCCGCAACGGTGATCGGCGGCCGGGCGTCCCGGCTCGACCGGGTGACCGACCCGAACCCGCTCGTGACCGGCGTGTTCGAGGTGCTCGACCTCACCGTCGCCGGCTGGGAGTACGGCCGGGTGCGGGTCGACACCGACGCCGCCGCCCTGCTGGACCGGCTGATCTCCAGCGCCGGGCAGGTCCTCGCGGCCATGGACGACCCGCCCCGGCTGCCGCCTCCCGTCCGTGAGCTGATGCGCCGCAACAACACCGTCGACGTGCACGACCCGGCCGGCGCCCGGACGGTGGGTGCGATCAACGTGGGCGCGACGCTGCGGGAGCGCCTCCTGGTCTGAGCCCCCGCGCCGTCCCGCCGGTTCTGCCGTCGCGGCTCAGCCCGGTCGGCGGATCTCGGCGGGCGGGAGCATCGCGGCACCGGGGGCGCCGGCGGGCGCGGTAGGTTGCACAGTCATGGCCACGACCACCGACGTCCGTCGCGCGCTCGCCGACCTGGCCGATCCACGACGGGCGGCGGCGACGAGCCGGTTCCTGCAAATGGTGCCGGGCGGGTACGGCGAGGGCGACACGGCCATCGGTGTCCCCGTGCCGCAGCAGCGCCGGGTGGCCGCCCGGTACTGGCGCGACCTGTCCCTGGCCGAGACGACGGAGCTGCTGACCGGCGACGTGCACGAGGAGCGGCTGACGGCGCTGTTCGTCCTGGTGCGCAAGTTCGCCAAGGGCGACGAGGAGCAGCGGGGGCGGATCTTCGACGTCGTGCTGGCCCACACCGACCGCATCGACAACTGGGACCTGGTGGACTCCTGCGCGCCGTACATCGTCGGCCCCTGGCTCGCCGACAAGGACCGCGGCGTCCTGGACCGGCTGGCCGGGTCGGGCCTGGTGTGGGACCGGCGCATCGCCGTCATGGCGACCTTCGCCTTCGTCAGGGCCGGTGACTTCGACTGGACCTTCCGCCTGAGCGACCGGCTCCTGCACGACCCGCACGACCTCGTGCGGAAGGCGGTGGGCTGGATGCTGCGCGAGGTGGGCAACCGCGACAGGGCGGCGGAGGAGGCGTTCCTGGCCGGCCGCTACCGGGTCATGCCGCGGGTCATGCTGCGGTACGCGATTGAGAAGTTCGAGCCGCGGCGGCGCGCGGAGTATCTCTCCGGCCTGGCCTAGGTACGTCCCTCCGCCGGATCGTCGCCGGCGATCCGGCGGAGGCCGCCTACGGGTGCCGAACCTCCTCGCCGCGCTTGCCGGCGTCGACGGCGGCCTGCTCCACCCGCTGGTGGTGCTCCCGCCACCACGACTCGTCGGCGGCGGGCAGGTTGTCGTTGCCGGGCAGCATCCCGGCCGCGCCGTCGACGAGTTCGCGCACGATGTCCGCGTGGCCGGCGTGCCGCTGTGTCTCCGCGACGACGTGGACCAGGACGCGGTGCAGCGTGACCGCCGCGTCGCCCCACCAGGGCACGCGGCCGACCTCGTCCAGCGCGAGGGCTTCGATGGTGCCGTCGGCGTGGGCGATCGCGCGACGGTACATGGCGACGATCTCCTCGCGGGTCTCGTCCGCGGTCGCCCACATGTCGGCATTGGTCTCCGCTCCGGCGTCGGCGTACGGCAGCGCCGGCTCGAACGGCCGGCCGAACACGACGCCGAAGTAGAGGCTCTCGATGGCCGCCGAGTGCTTGACCAGACCGAGCAGGTTGGTGCCGGTCGGGGTGAGCGGGCGCCGGATGTCGTACTCGCCGAGCCCGTCGAGCTTCCACAGCAGCGCGTCGCGGCCGTCCTTCAGGTAGCTGTGCAGGTCTGTTTTCATGGCAGCACTATGGCATCCGGCAGGGGCCGGCGCCGCACGGATGATCATTTGGCTCATGACGCCATGGACTGATGCCGGTCGTAGGATCGGACCGTGGGCAGGACCGACCGCGCCAGCCGGGTCATCGCGGCACCTCCGGCGACCGTCTACGGCGCGCTCCTCGACCGGGAGTCGCTCGAGGCGTGGCTGCCGCCGGACGGCATGCGTGGGCGTGTGGAACGGTGGGATCCCCGGCCCGGTGGCGGGTTCCGGATGGTCCTCACCTACCTCGACCCGGCCGACGGCCGGGGCAAGACGTCGGACGCGACGGACGTCGTCGACGTGGGGTTCGCCGCGCTCGTGCCGCCGGAGCGCGTGGTGCAGCGGGCCGTGTTCGAGGCGGACGACCCGTCGTACGCGGGCACCATGGCGATGACCTGGCAGCTCGCTGCCGTCGGCGCGGGCACCGAGGTGACCGTGACCGCCACCGACGTGCCACCCGGCATCGACCAGGCCGACCACGAGGCCGGAATCGCCTCCTCGCTGGCCAACCTGGCGTCGTACGTCGAGGCGGCCGACTGACCCGGCTCGGCCGCGGCGTCCGGCGAGGCCGCCGGGTTCGCGGCCCGGCCGCTCTCGGGCGTCAGCCCACTGCCGACCGTCGCGCTGGGGTACAGGCCGGAGGTGGGAGCGGCAGCGGGCGGTGGCGCCGGCCGCCCCGGCCCGGCGCCGCCGCCGCTCGCCGGGCCGGGGCGTTCCGCCGTGCGGGAGTTCGGCCCCCGACGGCCGACGACCCGCCCGCGCGGCACGGATTAGCCCCGCGTTGGGCGGGTATGCGGCGGCTCGCATGTCGGCAGGGAGCTGGGGGGCGTATGTCGTCGACCGATGCGTTCTTCGGGGAGTTGAGTCGTATCGGGCAGGACCCGCGGTTTCGCAAGGTGCAGGGCAACGTCCGGTTCGACATCCGCGACCGTGATCAGGTGCGGCAGTGGACGCTGACGATCGATCACGGCCGGCTGCGGGTGGCGGCGGGTGGCGGCCCCGCGACGACCGTGCTCACGCTTTCCGCCGAGGTGGCGGAGGCGATGGTCCGGGGTGAGATCAACGGCCTGGCGGCGATGCTACGCGGCGAGATCCTGGTCGACGGGGATCTCAGCCTGGCGTTGCGGATGGGGCGGCTGTTCCACACGCCGGCCGCCGCGCGCGAGACCGGGCAGCCCCGGGCACAGAGGTGACCACGTGAAGGACATTCCGGGCACCGTGTCGTGCATCGACGGCAACACGTTCATCGTGTCGGATCCCAGCGGCGACGTGGACGCCTCGCCGGCCACCCCGGTCGGGCTGTTCACCGCCGACACCCGCTTCCTGTCCCGGTGGATCCTCACGATCAACGGAGAGCGGACGACCGCGCTGTCGGTGGACGACAGCCAGTACTACGAGGTGGCGTTCTTCCTGGTCCCCGGCGGTCAGGTCGACTACGTGCAGGCGGACGTGTCGGCGATCCGGCGGCGGCGGATCGGCCCGGACCTGACCGAGTCGCTGACGGTGTTCAACTACGGCGAGCAGGACATCGAACTCGACGTGCGCCTTGAGGTGGCCGCGGACTTCGCCGACATCTTCGACATCAAGTTCGACGTCCGGGAGAAGGCCGGCACCTGCTACACCCGCGTCGACGGCGACGAGCTGCGGCTCGGCTACCAGCGCGGCACGTTCCAGCGGGAGGTGTCCGTCTCGGCGAGCGAGCCGGCCACCCTCGATCCGCGGGGTCTCCGGTTCCGTCCCCGGCTGCGCCCCGGCCAGCAGTGGTCGACGCGACTGCGGGTGATCATGCGGGTGCTGCGCCCCGACGGCCGCGACTGGCGTACGGCGGTGCGCACGTTGCGCCCGGACGAGTCGACCCTGCCGGACAACCTGCGTTCGTGGATCGCGGCGGCCCCGCAGCTGGACACCGACAACACCGCGTTGCAGCAGGTGTACCACCGCAGCCTCGTCGACCTCGCGGCGCTGCGGTTCGCCCCGCTGTCCCTCGGCGGCGTGGCCGTGCCCGCGGCGGGGCTGCCCTGGTTCATGACCCTGTTCGGCCGCGACAGCCTGCTGACCTGCCTGCAGACCCTGCACGTCACACCGTCGCTGACCCCACCGACCCTGCGGATCCTCGGCGCGTTGCAGGGGGCTCGCACCGACGACCTCCTGGACGAGGACCCCGGGCGCATCCTGCACGAGTTGCGCTACGGCGAGTCCTCCGCCTTCGAGGAGCAGCCCCACTCGCCGTACTACGGCAGCGTGGACGCCTCGCCGCTGTTCGTGGTGCTGCTGGACGAGTACGAGCGGTGGACCGGCGACGCGGCGCTGGTCAGGGAACTCGAACAGGAGGCCCGGGCGGCCCTGGACTGGATCGACCGGTACGCGGACCTCACCTCCACCGGCTACGTCTGGTACGAACGACGCAACCGCGACACCGGCCTGGAGAACCAGTGCTGGAAGGACTCGTGGGACAGCATCTCCTACGCCGACGGCCGACTGCCGGGCTTCCCCCGGGCCACCTGCGAGGTGCAGGGTTACGCCTACGACGCCAAGATCCGCGCAGCTCGCCTCGCGCGCGCGTTCTGGGACGACCCCGCCTACGCCGACCGTCTCGAACAGGAGGCGGCGGCGTTGATGGAGCGCTTCAACCGGGACTTCTGGATCGAGGAGCACGGCTACTACGCCCTCGCCCTCGACCATGACGGCACACCCGTGGACGCCCTGGCCTCCAACATCGGGCACCTGCTGTGGAGTGGGATCGTCCCGCCGGAGCGGGCCCCCAGGGTCGTCGAGCACCTGATGAGTCCCGCGCTGTTCTCCGGCTGGGGGGTGCGCACCCTCGCCGAGGGCCAGAGCCGCTACAACCCGCTCGGCTACCACAACGGGACCGTGTGGCCCTTCGACAACTCGTTCATCGCCTGGGGCCTGCGCCGCTACGGGTTCGCCAGCGAGGCGGGGCGCATCGCGGAGGGCATCATCGACGCCGCCACCTACTTCCAGGGGCGCCTGCCCGAGGCGTTCGGCGGGTTCGCCCGCCACACCACCCGGTACCCGGTCCGCTACCCCACCGCGGGCAGCCCCCAGGCCTGGTCCAGCGGGGCGTCCCTGCTGCTCATCCGGGCCATGCTCGGCATCGACCCGCACGAGGGACACCTCGCCGTCGAGGCGGCGCTGCCCCGCAGCTTCCAGCGGATCGCGCTCCTGGACATCCCCGGCCGCTGGGGCAGGGTCGACGCCTTCGCCCGCCACCGCGCCGACCAACCACCGGCCCAGGACGCGGAGCGCTACCCGTCGCCCCTGCTCGAGTGACGAACCCCGGCACGGCCCCGGGCGGAGACGGGTCGGCCGTCGCCGACCGACGACCCACGGCCCGGGACCTGTGGTCAAGCAACGCTCGACGGCCCGGTCGCCGCGCTGGAGCTCGCCGGCGACGCTGCCGACGTAGGGAATCACCCGATTACCGGCGTCGCCGGGCGCCCTAGCGTCGACCGCATGGTCCCCACCCGATCGGCCCCGTCCGCAGACGCCCGCCGGCGCCAGCCGGCCCGTTCGGATCGTGCCGGATGGTTCGGCCGCCTGGCGCTGGCGCCGCTGCTCGTGGCGGCCCTGCTGGCGACGACGGCCTGCGACGGCCCGGCCGGCACGTCGGCCGGCACGTCGGCCGACACCGAGGCGGTGGACGTCGGCGGTGTGCCCGGTGCGGACGCGCCGGCGCCGCCCTGCCCGCTCACCGCCGCGCAGATGTCCGACCTGGCAGGGCTGCCCCTGCGGGACGAGGGCCGCTGCGCGTTCGGCGACGGCAGGGGCGTGGCCGGCGTGACCGTCACGACCGCCTCCCGCACCGCCGGGGAGGCGACCTACGCCTACCAGCGGGAGCAGGCCGGCCAACGGTACGACCGGGTCGTCGACCTCGGGAAGCTGTCGTACCTCGCGGTCAAGGACATCGCCGGCGAGGCCGTCGTGGTCGGCGACGGGGGCGCGTACACCGTGGTCATGAGCAGCTTCGGCATCGATGCGGACGAGTACGAGCGGCGGCTGCGGCGGCTGCTCGACGCGATCCGCGCATGAGGGGAGAACACATGCGGGTCCGCCGCCTGCCCGTCCTCGCACTGGCTGCGCTCGCGCTGGCGCTGCCCGCCGGATGCGCCCGGTCCGCGGCCGACGCTCCTGCCGCGCCGGCACCCGCGCCCGCCACGGCTTCGGCCGGGACGACCGACGAGGAGACCCCGACCGCGGCACCGGCCGCGCTCCCCGACGCCTGCGGCCTGGTCACCGCGGCCGAGGCGGAGAAGCTGGCCGGTACGCCGCTGGGCGACGCCGTGCCCGTCCGTGACACGTGCAGCTACACCGCCCCGGTCGACGGGCCGACGGCCCAGGTGGAGGTGTACGTCGGCGACGGCGCCGAGAAGTACCTCGGCATCGAGCGCGACCTCGGGCACGAGATCCGGCCGCTGACCGGGGTCGGGGACGAGGCGCACCTCACCGCGGAGGCGTTCTTCGTCAGGAAGGCGCGGGTGTGGGTGGCGGTGCGGCTGGTGCGGCTCAACGACCCGGAGGAGAACCGGGCCCCCCTGACGGGCCTCGCCCGTGTCGTCGCCGGCCGGTTCTGACACCCGCCAGGGGCGACGAGCGGGCGGCCGACCACCGACGCCGACGACCGGCGCGGCGGAATCGCCCGGTCTCCCGGCGGCGCGACCGGGCAGGCCGGCGCGGGAGGTGTCGGCGTGCGGACAGGTGCCGCGTCGAGGTGGCCCGGCTGTGCCATCATCCCGCCATGGACGGCTCCCTGGTCGGCCGCGACACGACCGTCGAGCAGGTGTGGCAGGCGCTGGTCGACGGGGCTCCGGTGCTCCTGGAGGGGCCCGGCGGGATCGGCCGGACCGCCGTGTGGCGGGCTGTCGTCGCCCGCGCCGAGCGGGCCGGCTGGCTGCCGCTGACCTGCGCTCCGACCGAGGCCGAGACCGCGGTGCCGTACGCGGCGCTCGCCGACGTGCTGCGGCCGTTGGCCGACCGGGTGCCGGTCCTGCCCCGTCCGCAGCGGATCGCCGCCGAGGTGGTGCTCCTGGTCGCCGAGCACGACGACGTCGTCGACGAGCGGGCCGTCGCCGCCGCCACCCGCTCCCTGGTCGAGGCCGCCGTGGCCGACGACGTGCCGGTGCTGCTCGCCGTCGACGACGCGCCGTGGCTCGACCCGCCCAGCGAGCGCGCCCTGCGCTTCGCGCTGCGCCGGCTCACCCGTCGTCCCGCCGTCCTGCTCACCCGCCGCACCGACGACGCCGGTCCGCCCGACGTCCCGCTCGGGCTCGACGACGGCCACGCCGGCGGGCCGCCCGTCGTCCGCGTCGGCGTGCCGCCGTTGGACCCGGTGGCCCTGCACCGCATCGTGCGGGCGCGGCTCGGCGGCACGCCGAGTCGCCCGCTGGTCGCCCGCATCACCCGCGACGCCGGCGGTAGTCCGCTGCTCGCCATCGAGCTGGCCCGTGCGGTGCTGCGGCTGCCCCGCCCACCGGCGCCGGACGCGGACCTGCCCGCCCCGCCCTCGGCACGGCACCTGCTCGCGGCGACCCTGCTGGCGCTGCCCGGCCCCAGCCGCGACGCCGTACGCCTGGCCGCCCTGCTGACCGCGCCCACCGTGGCCGACCTCCGGGCCGCCGGCGTGCCGGCGGACGCGCTCGACCCCGCGGAGGAGGCGGGCCTGCTCACGGTCTCGACGCAGCGGATCAGCTTCGCCCATCCCCTGCACGCCGCCGCGGTGCGCGAGAGCATCCCGCCCGGCGTCCGGCGGCGGCTGCACCGCCTGCTGGCGGACGCCGTCACCGATCCCGACGAACGCGCCCGCCAGCTCGCCCGCTGCGCCACGGCGCCGGACGCCGCCGTCGCCGAGGAGCTGGCCGCCGCGGCGGCGCGGCAGCGGGCCCGAGGCGCTCCGGCGGTCGCCGCCGACTGGTACGACCGGGCCGCGGACCTCACACCGCCCGCGGCCGGTGCCGACCGGGACCGCCGCCGCCTCGACGCGGTGCGGTGCCGCATCGACAGCGGCGACTACGCGGCTGCCGGCGTCGCGGCGGAGGCCGCCGCCGAGCGGACGTCCGGCGCGGCGCACGCGGAGGCGCTGCTGCTGCGCGCCACGGTCGCCTGGTGCGTCGACGACCTCCCCACCGCGGTCGCCGTCGGGCAACGGGCGGCGGCCGCCGCCGACGGCCCGCTGGCCGGACGCGTCCACGCCCATTTGACCCTGTTCCATGACGCGCCGGGGCCCGCCCGCCGGCACGCCGAGGCCGCCATCGCACACCTCGACGACACCGACGAGCACCGCCCGTTGCTGACCGCCGCGCTGTTGCTCCTGTTCTTCCACGAGGTACGCGCCGGCCTCCCGGCCCGCACCGACCTGCTCGACCGGGCGCTGGCGCTGGAGGCCGGGGAGCCCTCGTTCCTCGCCGGCTCGATCCCGGCGATCTGGTGGAAGGCGACCGACGACCACCGTCGGGCGCGCGAGCGGCTGCACCGGATGCTCGACCTGGCCGTGGCGCGCGGCGACGAGCCGTGGCAGCACGAGATCCTCACCCACCTGGGCGAGGCGGAGTTGCAGGGCGGCCGGTTCGCCGCCGCCGCGACGCACGTCGCCGCCGCACGCGACCTGGGCGAGCAGCTCGGCACCGGCCTGGTGGGCGAGACCTGGCTGGCCGGCCTCCTGGACGCCGCCCGGGGACGACTCGCCGAGGCCGGCGCGGTGGCCGAGGCCGGGCTGCGCCGGGCCGGCGAGCTGGGCGACGCCTGGAGTCGCCGCCTCCACCTCCAGCTCGCCGGGTTCGTGGCGCTGTCGGCCGGCCGGATGGACGAGGCAGCGACGGCGTACGGCAGGCTCGTCGCGGAACTCGACGGGTCGGGCATCGCCGAGCCGTTGGCGCAGCGCTTCGAGCCCGACTGGATCGAGGCGTGCGTCGGGGCGGGGGACCTGGACGCCGCGCGGGCCGGTCTCGCCCGGCTCGCCGAGCGGCACGCCCGCCTCGCCCGGCCCTGGACCACCCTCGGGCTCGCCCGCAGCGAGGTCCTGCTGCGGTGCGCCGTCGGGGACGACCCGGCGGCGGCCCTCGCGGTGCTCGCCGAGGCGCGGGCGAGCGTGCCGGGCGACGTGCTGCCGCTGGACCGGGCCCGCTGTCTGCTGGTCGCCGGCCGGGCGTACCGCCGGTCGCGGCGGCGGCGGGAGGCCCGCGAGGCCCTCGACGCGGCGGCCGCCGAGTTCACCGGCCTGGGCGCGGTGGCCTTCGCGGCGCAGGCCCACGCCGAGCTGGACCGCATCGGCCGGCGTGCGCCCACGCCCACCGCGCTGACCGCCACCGAGGAGCGGGTGGCCCGGCTCGCCGCCCAGGGCCGGACCAACCGGGACATCGCCAGCACGCTGTTCATCAGCCCGAAGACCGTCGAGGCCAACCTCGCCCGGGTGTACCGGAAACTGGCGATCTCCAGCCGGGCGGAGCTGGGCGCGACGATGGGCCGGCCGACCGGGCCTCCCGGGTCGCTGTCCCGCTGACGCCGCGCGCCGCGCCACCGCGCCGGCTGCCCGGCCCGCCGCGGGTCATCCGCCGACGCACAGCGGCACCTCCGGCCGCACCTGCGAGCTCTTGTCGACCGTGAAGAGGACCTCCGTCTCCAGGTCGGCCTTGAGCTTCGGCCGGCCGGGGATCCGCTGGCTGATCAGCTCGGCCAGCTCGCCGTCGAGGTTCAGACCCACGCCACTTCCGATCTTGATGACCCGGTCGACGCGCTGGCAGCGGGCCAGCGGAGCACCGAGCGCCGAGCCGTTGGTCACCCCGATGGAGGCGCGCAACTTGACGTACGGCCCGGCGGCGACGCCGGGTATCCCGAAGCCGAGCACGAACCTGAACTCCGCCCCCACGACGAGTCCGCTGGGCCCGATGCTGATCCCGCCGATCGAGTCGATGAGCGGGGTCGTCGTGGAGAACCTGGGCGTCAACGGTTCGTTCCCCGCCACCCCGACGGGGCCGTTCATCGCCCATTCGCCCTCGGCGGTGAGGGTGGAGTTCCTGCCGGTCAACGCGGTCTCCAGGAAGAACTTCAGCTTCAGGATCACCACCATCGGAACGCCGCCGACGACGACCTGCCTGGGCGCCATGTCCACGGGCACCTCGAGGCGTACCTTCGCGTTGTCGCCCACGCCCTCGGCCACGCCCGCCTGCACCTTCACCCGCAGCGACTCGATGCCGCGGATGCTCGTGCCCGCGTAGGAGGCCCTGCCGCCGGACAGGGCGAGATCCGTGGACAGGCTCAGTCTGGCGAACCTGAGGGTGATGTCCCCGCCGAACTTGAAGTTCTCGCCGCCGGCGTGGAACGCCGACAGGGTCAGCCCCCGCGCGTCGAGGGCGGTGCCGAGCTGCCACTTGCCGACGGTCACCCTGAGCTTGCTCCTGGCCGGCGGTGGCAGCTCCCGGGGCCCCGCCGGCTGGAGCCGCTGCCCGTGCCGGGCGCTCGCCGCGAATCGGGTCCGCCCGCCGCCCGCGCCGGTGTGGGCCGGCGCCCGTCGCGCGGCGGACGTCGCCACCACCGGGCGGACGTCGCGGTCCGACTCGGCGAGCGTACGCACGGCGCCGGGCAGGTCGGGGACCTCCTGCACGGTGACGCCGCCCGGGTCGACGTCTTCCGCGTCGATCGGCACGTCGAGCTTGACCGCGCCGTCCCGGACGACCTCGTGCAGTTGCACCGGCACGAGCGTCACCTCGACATGACCGCCGCTTCTCCGCTTCGCCGCGACCCGCCCGACGGCGCGCGAGGTCAGGAACATGACCTCACCGACGTCGAGGCCGTCCATGCCCGGCGCGTCCGCGTCGACGGTCCACACCAGGCCGTCGCCGCTGACCGACCGGACGGCGGCGGCGCCACCGCCCACCACGACCACGTCCCCCTGGTACGTCAGGCCGGCGGGATCCTTCGCCGGCGCCTGGCCGAACCGGGCCACCAGCTCCGGTGACGGTTCCCCACCCCGCTCGGACTCCGGTGCCGCGCCCGGCCCGGGCGTACACCCGACGAGCAGCACGAGACACCACGCCGCGACGACGGCACGTACCCGCGGTCCCCGCCGCGACGACCGCCCCGTGCCCGCGGATACCGCCGCGACTGCTGGTCCTGGCCTCACGGGCTCCCCCTCCGCGACGGGAAATGCTCAGGCGGCACCGCCGCGCCGGCCGACGCGCGTCGGCCGGGCAGGGGCGGACCGGATCACCGTAGATCGCCGGTGACGTGGTGGAATCGGGGAATTCCCTACCGTGTTCGCGCTGGCGGCCCGGAGCTGGCCCGGCCGGAGCAACTTCTTTCCCCCTCGCTCGCAAACATGGAGACACGAGATCTTGATTTCGAATGCCACCCGCGCCGGGCTCGTCCGGGGGCCGGCGTTCAGTCGGGATTCGTGACCCGGGCGAGCACGATGCCGCCGATGATCAACGCCAGCGCGGCGACGCGACCGACGCTGACCGGATCCTTGTGCACGACGACGCCCAGCGAGATCGCGCCGATCGCGCCGATGCCGGTGAACACGGCGTAGGCCGTGCCGACCGGCAGGTCCTGCATCGCCCGGCTGAGCAGGTAGACGGCCGCGGCGCCGAGCGTCACGCAGAGCAGCGTCGGCCCCGGCCTGGTGAAGTTCTGCGTCGGTCGGATGGTCTGCGACCAGGCGATCTCGACCAGGCCGGCGAGCGCCAGGATGAGCCAGCTCACGCCGGCCGCCCCGCAGGCGCGCAGGCGCCGGTGGCGACGGCGGTGGCCAACTCCACCGCCGCCTCGCGGGCGTCGGCGTACGACCTGCGGTAGGAGTCGCGCCACCGCTCCAGGGTCGGGTCCACCGTGGCGTTGACGAACTCGGCGGTGACGAAGGTGACGTCGTCGACCTGGAAGTGGCCCCGGAAGAAGTCTCGCAGGTAGCGCTCCTGGTGGTCGAAGGGCTCGCGCGGCGCGCCCGGAGCGTAGGAGCCGCCTCGCGCTCCGGCGACGACGACCCTGGCCTCCAGCACCGCGCGCGGGAAGGTCACCTGGTCGATCCACAGCTTGAGGCTCGCCGGGATGGAGAAGTTGTACATCGGGGTCCCGATGAGCAGCACGTCGGCGGAGAGCAGCTCGGTGAGCAGCGGCTCCACCACCGCCCACGCCTCCCGCTGGGCCGGGGTCCGGACGCCCTCGGCGAGCCGGCCCGGGTCGGCGACGCCGTGCTCCAGCGCGTAGTCGCAGATCTCGGTCCACGCCTCGCCGATGAGCGGAACGGGGTCGGCGGCGAGGTCCCGGTAGGTGTACCTGCCGTCGGGGAGGGTGGCCCGCCACTGGTCGGCGAACGCCCGACCGAGCGCGCGGGAGTGCGAGGCCCGACGGGCGCTGGCGTCGAGGTGCAGTAGGTGGGTCATGGCTCTCGCCCCTGTTCGTCGACCGAAGCGGACACCATGTCCGCTTACGCCGCGACGCTAGCACTCAACCGGACATGGTGTCCACTTAATCGGCCGACGCCGCGCGGGGCGCCCCGCATCCGGACGCGGTGTCCGGATAGGCTGTCGGCATGGCGGACGACCTCCTGGCCCCGGCCCCCGGGGAACGGGCCGACGCGGCGGCGAACCGGCGGCGCGTCCTCGCCGCCGCCGAGCGCCTGTTCGCCGAGCGCGGACCGCACATCTCCATGACTGACCTGGCCACCGCCGCCGGCGTCGGCCGCGCGACGCTCTACCGTCGCTATCCGGACGTCGGCGCGGTCGCGGTCGCCCTGCTCGACGTACACGAACAGCGGTTGCAGCGGCGGCTGCTCTCCGGCCCGCCGCCCCTCGGGCCGGGCGCCCCGCCGCGCCGGCGCCTCGAGGCGTTCTACGAATCCATGATCGATCTGCTGGAGCAGCACCTGCCGTTGGCGCTCGGCGCCGAGCAGGGCGCCACCCGCTTCACGGCCGGGGCCTACGGCTTCTGGCGCACGTTCGTCCTGTCCCTGGTCCGCGAGGCCGGCTGGCAGGACGACGCCCTCGCCGACGCCCTGCTCGCACCCCTCGCCCCGGAGGTCTACCGGTACCAGCGCCACGACCGGGGGCGGACGGTCGCCGAAATCAAGTCGGCGCTCGCCCGCCTCGCGCACGTCCTGCCCGAGTGAGCTCCGGCGCGAGCGGTCCGGACGCCGACGGCGCGGTGCGGGCGCCGGCCCGTTCGCGCAGTGTCGGGACGCCCGCCCGCCACTGCGCCGCACGGCGCCCGCTGATCAGCTCACCGCCTGCCTCACCAGCGCGCCGATCCTGGCCTCGACGTCGGCGTTCAGCTCGGCCAGCGCGAAGTAGGTCGGAAACATCGCGCCGTCGTCGAGGTTCGCCGTGTCGCTGAAGCCGAGCACCGCGTACCGCGTCTTGAACTTGCCGGCGCTCTGGAAGAAGCAGACCACCTTGCCGTCGCGGGCGTAGGCGGGCATCCCGTACCACAGCTTGGCGGTGAGGACCGGCGCGCTGGCCTTGACCACGGTGTGCAGGCGCTCGGCGATCACGCGGTCGGCCTCCGACATCTCCGCGATCTTCGCGAGCACCTCGGCCTCCGGGTCGGCCTTGGCGCCGCGCCGGGCGCTCTTCTTCAGCTCCCTGGCGCGCTCCTTCATCGCGCCGCGCTCCTCGTCGGTGAAACCGTCGTACTTCTCGCCGGTGGTGTCGGTAATCTTCGTCGTGGTCGACATGACAGGGTCCTCTCTGATGTGTGGCTTCGGGCGGTGCTGGTCGGTGGAGCCGGTACCGGGCCGGCTTCCCCCGGTCCTCAGGGTCGATCGGTGTCTTCGGCGCCGACCGGCGGCGGGGTCACCCCGCGCCGGCCGGGGTCACCACGCGCCGGCCTGCTGGCGGGTCGCCGCGTTGAGCCGGTTGAAGGCGTTGGTGAGCGCGATGTTGAGCAGCAGCGCGGCCAGTTCCTTCTGGTCGAAGTGCCTGGCGGCCATGTCCCACACCTGGTCCGGCACCGGGTCCGGGCGGTCGGCGAGCCGGGTCACCGCCTCGGTCAGCGCCAGCGCGGCGCGTTCCTCGTCGCTGAACCAGGGCGTCTCCCGCCAGGCGGCGACGGCGTGCAGCTGGTCCGCGCTCACGCCGTGCTGACGGGCCTGGCGCACTCCCCCGGCCACGCACGGGCCGCAGCCGTTGATCTGGCTGGCCCGCAGGTGGCTCAGCGCCAGCAGCCCGCCGTCCACCCCGGCGCCCGCGACGGCACCGTTGACCGCCATCAGGGCCGCCATCGCCTCGGGGACCAGAACCGCCGGGTTCGGCATGCGCTCGGTCGACATCGCCGCTCCTTCGTCGTGGGTGTTCCTGACGGGAGTCATCCGACCACCGGCGGACCGGCGCCCGCCCGGCCCGTGGGACACCGTGGGACACGGGCAGGCCGGTCCAGCAGCGCGAACGCACCGCCGATCCGTCCCGGTGGGCCGGGACGGTACGGTGTTGCGCGTGTCCAGCCCGCACGAGCGACTGGTGACCCAGCTCGCCCGGATCAAGGAGCTGAGCGGGCTCAGCCTGCGCGCCCTCGCCCGCCAGGCCGAGCTGAGCAGCTCGTCGCTGTCGCGGTACCTGACCGGTCAGCTCGTGCCGCCGTGGGAGGCCGTCGTGGCGCTGTGCCGGGCGGTGGGCCGCGACCCCCGGTCCCTGCGGGCGGTGTGGGTCGAGGCGGCCAGGGCCGGCGCGGCGCCCGCCCCGCGCCGCAACGACCTGCCGGCCGACCTGTTCGACTTCACCGGTCGGGAGGCGGAGGCGGCGCTGGTCGAGGAGCTGCTGCGCACCGCGGGCGCGGTCGCGATCGACGGCATGGCCGGCGTGGGCAAGACCAGCCTGGCGGTGCGGGTGGCCCACCGGCTCGCCCCCGCCTTCCCCGACGGCGGGCTCTATCTCGACCTGCACGGCTTCACCCCGGGCCAGGAGCCGCTGGAGCCGCCGGCCGCGCTGGGTCGGCTGCTCGGCGCGTTGGACGTGACGCACCCGCCGGCCGCCGCCGCCGAGCGCGCGGCGCTGTGGCGCTCGGAGCTGTCCCGGCGGCGGGTGCTCGTCGTGCTCGACAACGCGGTCGACGCGGAGCAGGTACGCCCGCTGCTCCCCGGCGCCGGGAGGTCCGCGGTCCTGGTCACCAGCCGCCACCGGCTGGTCAGCCTGGACGGGGTGCCGCCGGTGTCCCTGGAGCCGCTGACCGACGACGACGCGGCGCGCCTGTTCGGCCGGGCGGCCGGGCTCGCGGTCGGCGAGCAGGACGCGGTCGGTCAGGTGCTGCGGCAGTGCGGCGGGCTCCCGCTGGCGCTGCGGATGGCGGGCGCGCGGCTTCGTCACCGCCCGGGCTGGACCGTTGCGGTGCTGGCCGAGCGGCTGCGCGACGCCCCCGGCCGCTTCGACTCGGTGTTCGGCATGTCGCTGCGCCAGCTCGACGGGATCGAGCGCCGCGTGTTCCGGCTGCTGGGCGTCCTGCCGGGCGCCGACTTCGACGCGTCCGTGGTGGGCGCGCTCACCGACCTGCCGCCCGGCCGGGTGGGCGCGGCGCTCGAGGAGCTGGTCGACGCCCACCTGGTGCAGGAGCCCTCACCCGGGCGGTACCGGATGCACGACCTGATCCGGCGCTACGCGGCGGACCTCGCCGCCGACGAGGAGCCGCAGGCCGAGGCCGCCCTGCGCCGGGTCCTCGGGCACCTTCTGGCGCAGGCGGTCGCCCACGATCGGATCCTGCCCGCGCCGCACCGCGGGGAGCCCGCGCCGGGAGATCCGGCGAAGGCCATGGCCTGGTTCGACCTGGAGTACGTCAACCTGGTGGCCTGCTTCGACGCGGCCGTGCGGCTCGGCGTGGACGAGGTGGTGGCCGAGCTGCCGCAGGCCATGCGGGTCTGGTTCTTCCGGCACCGGGGCACCGACGACCAGGCACGCATGCTGGAGGCGGCAGCGGCGGCAGCGGGACGTCTCGGTCGCGACCAGCAGCGGGCCGCGCTGTTGGCGGAACTCGGCTACGCCCGTGCCGCCGCCGGGCGCCTCGCCGAGGCCGTCGCCGCCTACGAGGCGGCGGAGCGGTCGGGGCCGGACGACGAGACCGCGGCCGCGCTGGCGCTGCGCATCGGCCTCGCCCGCCGGGATCTCGGTGATCTGGAGACCGCGCAGGCGTGCTTCCGGCGGGCACACGACCTGTTCGAGACGCTCGGGCGCCGCGCCGGGCAGTCCCAGGCGCTGGCCTTCGACGGATGGGTGACCCTCCGCCTCGGGCGGCCCGGCGAGGCCGCCGATCTCGCCCGGGCGTCGCTCGCCCTGGCGGACGGGCCCGCGCGGGTCACCGGGCTGGTCACCCTCGGCGTCGCGCTGGCACCGGACGATCCGGCGGAGTCGCTGCGGGCGCTGCACGAGGCGTTGCGGTTGTCCGAGCGGAACGATCTCCGGCACAACCAGGCGTGGTGCCACAACTACCTCGGCGTCGCGCTGCGGGTGACGGGTTCGCACGAGGAGGCGCTCGCCCACCACCGGCGCGCCTTCGAGCTGTTGGAGCCGCTGGCCGAGGCCCAGCTGGAGATCGACTTCCTGCACACCTACGCCGAGACGTGCCGCGCGGCGGGTCGCCGGGAGGAGGCGCTGTCGTCGCTCGACCGGGCGATCGACATGGCGCGGGAGCTGGGCCGGCCGCACGACGAGCAGCTCGCCCGCGCGGCGCGGGAGGTCGTGCGCGCCGCCCCCTGACCGGTCGCCTCGGCCATCCGCCGCGCGCGGGGCGGC
>NZ_JBSGDY010000095.1:11079-23677 GCF_053602615.1 Micromonospora sp. NPDC004336 | reverse complement strand
GATCGGCACGCCGGCCCGGGTGATCATGTCGCCGAGGATGTGCACGAAGCAGCCGACCCCGGCGGGCGACCTGGAAGATCTCCGCCGGGTCGGGCAGCCGCCCCTTGCCCGTGTCCGCCCCGGTGAGCCGGCCGACGGCGGGCTCGATCACCCGGACGCCCCGCGAGCGCAGCGTCGCGACGTTGGCGACCGTGGCGGGGTGCTCCCACATCTCGGTGTGCATGGCCGGGGCCAGCACGACCGGGCAGCGGGCGGTGAGCAGCGTGTTGGTGAGCAGGTCGTCGGCGAGGCCGTGGGCGGCCTTGGCGAGCAGGTCGGCGGTGGCCGGCGCGACCACCACGAGGTCGGCCTGCTGGCCGAGCCGGACGTGCGGCACCTCGTGCACGTCGGACCAGACGTCGTCGGCGACCGGCTGGCCGGAGAGCGCCGCCCAGGTCGGCGCCCCGACGAAGCGGAGCGCCGACGCGGTCGGCACGACCCGGACCCGGTGACCCGACTCGGTGAAGAGCCGCAGCAGCTCGCACGCCTTGTAGGCGGCGATGCCGCCGCCGACCCCGAGGACGATCCGAGGGGACATCGGGGCGGGGCGGACTACGGCTGGTCGGTCGGCTCGGCGGTGAGCAGGCCCGCGTTGATCTCGCGCATGGCGATGGAGAGCGGCTTCTCCTGGGGGGTGGTCTCGACCAGCGGGCCGACGTACTCCAGCAGGCCCTCACCGAGCTGGCTGTAGTAGGCGTTGACCTGGCGAGCGCGCTTGGCCGCGAAGATGACCAGCGCGTACTTCGACGTCGTCTTCTCGAGGAGCTCGTCGATCGGCGGGTTGGTGATGCCTTCGGGGTTTGCGATGGATCCCACGAATTAACCTCTGCGTCTATCGCACCGCGCGCGGCGGCGCTGGCGGTCAACCGCGTAGACGCGGTCGCGCCGGAGCCAGGAAAGAAGAACCGGACAAGCCTACCAGCTCGTCGACGACCCGATCGGCGAGGTCGTGCGCCACGGTGTGGTCGAAGGCCGCCAGGGTGGCCGTCGGGGGGACGAGGCCGGGCGGGTGCAGCAGCACCAGCCGGGCGTCCGGCAGCGCCGAGCGGACCAGCAGCGCACCGGGCAGGTCGAGGCCGAGCAGCACCGGCTGCCCGGCGGCGAGTCGGGACCGCACCGGCTCGGCCGGCGTACCGCGCCGGAAGGGCCCGGCCCGGCTCCACTCCAGCAGCTCCCCCGCCGCGACCATGCGGTCGAACTCCGCCGGCGCCAGGAAGAGGCGGTCCACGCCGTCCAGCTCGCCCTCGCGGCGCGGACGGGTGGTGGCCGGCACCGGCACCCACACGGACGGAGAACGCGCCCGGACGCGCTCGACGACACTCTCCGTGCCCGAACCCGAAGGTCCGGTCAGGACAGTGAGCCGAGCCGCCGGGCGCGCCTCGTCATCCGTGCTCACTGCTTGTTTCTACACGCTGCCAGCCTCAGTTGGCGGCGAACTCCCCAAGCAGTGCCTTGCGCTGCTGCTCGCCGAGGCCACGCAGGCGACGGCTGTCGGCGATCTTGAGCTTCTCCATGATCTGGGTGGCCCGGATCTTGCCGATACCCGGCATCGCCTGCAGCACGGCGGAGACCTTGAGCTTGCCGACGACGTCGTCGGACTCGGCACGCTCGAGGACGGCTCCGAGGGTGGTCTTGCCCTGCTTGAGCTGCTCCTTCAGCTCAGCACGGGCCTTGCGGATCTCCGCGGCCTTCTCCAGCGCGGCAGCGCGCTGTTCCGGGGTCAGTGACGGGAGCGGCACCAGTTCTCCTCAGGTCCCTATCGCGACGGGCGGGTCGCCACGTCGCATCTGTGAAACGTGGTGTCGCTGTGAACCAAGGGGTCCGTGGTTCCCAGCGCGGGGAAAACTAGCGGTCGCCGACGGTTTCGGCAACGTGGGCGCGCGATGATCATCGCAAAGTGACCGAGCCGTCAGTCAGTCAACGGGCAGCCAGGACGGCCCGGCAGTCGGCCAGGGCACGGTCCGCCGCGGCCCGCAGCGCGTCCGCGTCCGGGCCCGCGTTCAGCACCTCACGGGAGTACGAGGGCAGCACGGCGGGCAGGCTGGAGCCGAAGACGACGCGCAGATCCGCCGCGGTCGCGCCCTGCGCCCCGAGGCCCGGGGCGAGCAGCGGGCCGTTCACCCCGGACAGGTCGTGGCCGGTGTCGCCGATGGTCGCGCCGACCACGAGACCGAAGCTTCCGAGCGGCTCCGCACCCGCGTTGAGCTGGGAAATCTCGTCGATCACGGTCTGCGCCACGGTCCGGCCGTCGGCGGTGCGGGCGCGCTGCACGGCGGCGCCCTCGGGGTTGCTGGTGAGCGCCAGCACGAAGACCCCGCCGCCGTGCTCGGCGGCCAGCTCGAACATCGGGGCGAGCGCGCCGACGCCGAGGTACGGACTGGCGGTCACCGCGTCGGCATGGACGGGACTGGATGGGTCGAGGTACGCGGAGGCGTACGCGGCCACCGTCGAGCCGATGTCGCCGCGCTTGACGTCCAGCAGAACGAGCGAGCCGGCATCGCGCAACTGTCGGATAGTTGACTCAAGAATGGCCACACCGCGGGAGCCGAACCGCTCGAAAAAGGCCGACTGGGGCTTGACCACCGCGACCCGGTCACCGAGAACTTCCGCGACGGTCCGGGCGAACCGGTCAAGCCCCCGGACGTCGTCGTCGAGACCCCACCGGGCCAGCAGACCCGGGTGCGGGTCGATGCCGACGCAGAGCGGCCCCCGCTCGGTGACGGCCCGGTGCAGGCGGGCGCCGAAGCTCTCCATCCGGTTCTCTCCCTCTCCCCGCCCGGGCGACCGCCGCCCGGGACACACTCCCCGCCCGGGGCGACCGCCGCCCGGGACGCACTCCCCGCCCGGCGACCGCCGCCGTGCGCACTCCCCGCCCCGGCGACCGCCGCCGGGTGCACTCCTTCGCCAGGCGGCCGGGCCGCCCGCGTACCCCCGCCGGAGGGTGACCGGCCGCTCAGCCGGCCGCCACCGCGGCGGCGACCCCGGCGGCGATCCGGGCCAGGTCGGCGTCGTCGGTGACGTACGGCGGCATGGTGTAGACCAGGTCGCGGAACGGCCGCAGCCAGACCCCCTCGGCGACGGCGGCGGCCGTGGCGGCGGGCAGGTCGACGTCGTGGTCGAGCTGCACCACGCCGATCGCGCCGAGCACCCGCACGTCCCGCACGCCGGGCGCGCCCCGCAGCGGCTCCAGGCCGGCCCGCAGGCCCGCCTGCACCCTCGACACCTGGCCCGCCCAGTCCCCGGCCCGCAGCAGCCCCAGGGACGCGTTGGCGACCGCGCAGGCCAGCGGGTTGCCCATGAAGGTCGGGCCGTGCGCCAGCACGCCGTCGGCGGAGATGCCCCGGGCGACCTGCGGCGTGCAGAGCGCGGCGGCCAGCGTCAGGTAGCCGCCGGTGAGCGCCTTGCCCACGCACATCACGTCGGGCGCCACCCCGGCGTGCTCGGCGGCGAACATCGTGCCCGTCCGGCCGAAACCGGTGGCGATCTCGTCGAAGACCAGCAGCACCCCGTGCGCCCGGGTCACCTCGCGCAGCACCCGCAGGTATTCCGGGTGGTGGAAGCGCATCCCGCCGGCGCCCTGCACCACCGGCTCCACGATCACGGCGGCCAGCTCGTGGGCGTGCCGCTCCACCGCCTCGACCAGGGCCGCGCAGTAGGCCGGGTCGGGCGGGGTGTCGTAGCCGCCCGGCGGGACGGGGGCGAACACCTGCCGGGGCAGCACGTCGCCCCACAGGTGGTGCATGCCGCCCTCCGGGTCGCAGACGCTCATCGGGTGGAACGTGTCGCCGTGGTAGCCGCCCCGCCAGGTGCCCAGCCGGCGGCGTTCCGGCCGGCCGGTGGCGCGCTGGTACTGCAGGCACATCTTGACGGCCACCTCGACGGCGACCGAGCCGGAGTCGGCCAGGAAGACGTGCTCCAGCCCGTCCGGGGCCAGCTCCACCAGGGTGGTCGCCAGGCGGACCGCCGGGGCGTGGGTGAGCCCGCCGAACATCACGTGGCTCATCCGGCCGAGCTGGTCGGTCACCGCCGCGTCGAGCACCGGGTGCCGGTAGCCGTGGATCGCCGCCCACCACGACGACATCCCGTCGACCACCTCCCGGCCGTCGGCCAGCCGCAGGCGTACGCCCTCGGCGCCCTCCACGACGTAGGGCGGGCTGGCCGGCGGCAGGGCCGCGTACGGGTGCCAGACGTGCCGGCGGTCGGCGGCCAGGATCTCCTCGGGTGTCACGCGCGCTCCTTCGTCGTCGCTCCCCGCCGCCTCGCACCCGTGGCCCCCGCCCCGCCCGACGCGCGGGACGGGCCGGGGCGGGACGGGCGCGAGTGCGGCGGAGGGGGTCACCGGGCCGGGGGCGGGGCGGCGGCCGCGGCGCGGGCCACGGCCCGGGGCAGGGCCGGGCCGCGGTAGATGAAGCCGGTGTAGAGCTGGACCAGGGCGGCGCCCGCGTCGAACATCCGGGCGGCGTCGTCGGGGTCGAGGATGCCGCCCACGCCGACGATCGGCAGCCGGCCGCCGGTCTCCCGGTGCACGAAGGAGACGACCTCGCGGGCCCGGTCGGCCAGCGGCCGGCCGGACAGGCCGCCCGTCTCCCCGCCGCGCTCCCGGTCGGCCGGGGCGAGGCCGTCGCGCGCCAGGGTGGTGTTGGTGGCGATCACCCCCGCCGCGCCCCGGGCCAGACAGACCTCCAGCAGCTCGGCGATCGCCGCGTCGGTGAGGTCCGGGGCGATCTTGACCAGCACCGGCTTCTCCCCCACCAGCGCGGCGAGGAGGGCGTCCAGGTGCGCGCGGTCCTGCAACTCCCGCAGCCCGGGGGTGTTCGGCGAGGAGACGTTCACCGCGAAGTAGTCGCCGTGCCCGCGCAGCGCCCGGTAGGAGGCGAGGTAGTCAGCCACCGCCTCGTCCAGCGGGGTCACCTTGGACTTGCCCAGCGAGATGCCCAGCGGCACCCCGAGCGGGCGGGGCAGCGCCGCCAGCCGGGCCGCGAGGGCCTCCGCGCCGGCGTTGTTGAAGCCCATCCGGTTGACCACGGCCTCGCTGTCGGGCAGCCGGAACAGCCGGGGCCGGGGGTTGCCCGGCTGCGGGTGCGCGGTGACCGTGCCGACCTCGACGAAGCCGAAGCCCAGCGCCGGCCACGCCGGCAGCGCCGCGCCGTCCTTGTCCATCCCGGCGGCGAGCCCCACCGGGTTGGGGAACTCGACGCCGAACACCGTGCGCGGCGCCCGGACGGCGTACCGGGCCCGCAGGGCGGCCAGCGCCGCCGGCCGGCGGGAGAGCCCCGCCAGCCGGCGCAGCGTCCACTCGTGCGCGGCCTCCGCGTCCCCGCCGCCGATCCGGAACAACCCGGGCCGAACCACCCGCTCAAACATCCCCGGCCTCCGCGCGCCCCCCGGCCCGCCGGCCTCCCGGTCGAACCCGTCGGTCATGAGGTTGGCCGTCGCGGCGGCGTGCCACGACGACAACCCCAGGATCGACCGGTCGGGGGCGGGTCACTCGGCGGCCCGCAGGGCGGCGTGCAGCTCCTGCAACGGGCGGACCTGCATGTCGCCGCGGATGCGGGCCTCGATGCCCATCACCGCCGCCGCCGCGCCCGGCACGGTGGTGATGCACGGGATGTCCGCCGTGACGGCGGCGCTGCGGATCTCGTACCCGTCGGAGCGGGCGCTGGCGCCCGAACCCTGCGGGGTGTTGACGACCAGGGCGACGTCGCCGCCGAGGATCAGCGACACCGCGTCCTCGCCCGCGCCGGACTCGTAGTGCTTGCGGATCTGCTCGCACGCGATGCCGTGCCGGCGCAGCACCTCGGCGGTGCCGGTGGTGGCGACGATCTCGAAGCCGAGGTCGGCCAGGCGCTTGATCGGGAAGATCATGCCGCGCTTGTCCCGGTTGGCGACCGAGACGAAGATCTTCCCGGCGGTCGGCAGCGAGCCGTACGCGGCCGACTGCGACTTGGCGAACGCGTGCCCGAAGGCCGTGTCGATGCCCATCACCTCGCCGGTCGACTTCATCTCGGGCCCGAGCAGCGAGTCGATGCCCTTGCCGGTCGGGGTGCGGAACCGCTTGAACGGCAGCACCGCCTCCTTGACGGCGATCGGGGCGCCGGCCGGCAGCGAGCCGCCGTCCCCCGTCGCCGGGAGGAGCCCCTCGGCGCGTAGCTCGGCGATGGTGGCGCCCAGCGCGATCCGGGCGGCCGCCTTCGCCAGCGGCACCGCCGTGGCCTTGGAGACGAACGGCACCGTCCGGGACGCGCGGGGGTTCGCCTCCAGCACGTAGAGGATGTCGTCCTTCAGCGCGTACTGCACGTTGAGCAGGCCGCGCACGCCGATGCCCCGGGCGATCGCCTCGGTGTAGCGGCGGACCTGGGCCACGTGCGAGCCGGCGAGGGTGATCGGCGGCAGCGAGCAGGACGAGTCGCCGGAGTGGATGCCGGCCTCCTCGATGTGCTCCATGACCCCGCCGAGGTAGACCTCGCCGTCGGCGTCGCAGAGCGCGTCCACGTCGATCTCGATCGCGTCGTCGAGGAAGCGGTCCACCAGCACCGGGTGGTCCGGGGAGATGTCGGTGGCCCGGCCGATGTAGTCGCGCAGCGTGGCGTCGTCGTAGACGATCTCCATGCCCCGGCCGCCCAGCACGTACGACGGCCGCACCAGCACCGGGTAGCCGATCTCGTCGGCGATCGTCTTCGCCTCGTCGTACGAGGTGGCCATGCCGTGCGCCGGGGCGCGCAGCCCGGCCCGGGCCAGCACCGCCCCGAACGCGCCCCGCTCCTCGGCCAGGTGGATCGACTCCGGCGAGGTGCCGACGACCGGCACGCCCGCGTCCTTGAGCCGCTGCGCCAGGCCCAGCGGGGTCTGCCCGCCGAGCTGCACGATCACCCCGACCACGCCCGGCCCGCCGGCCGCCCTGCCGGAGGTGTCCTCCGCGTGCCAGACCTCCAGCACGTCCTCGAAGGTGAGCGGCTCGAAGTAGAGCCGGTCGGCCGTGTCGTAGTCGGTGGAGACCGTCTCCGGGTTGCAGTTGACCATCACGGTCTCGAAGCCGGAGCCCGACGCGGAGCCGGCCCCGCCCGCCCCACCCAGCGGCGCGCCGCGCAGCGCCTGGACCGCGTGCACGCAGGAGTAGTCGAACTCGATGCCCTGGCCGATCCGGTTCGGCCCCGAGCCCAGGATGATCACCTTCGGCCGGTCCGACCCGACGACCTCCGTCTCGGAGTCGTAGGAGGAGTAGTGGTAGGGCGTGGTCGCCTCGAACTCGGCGGCGCAGGTGTCCACGGTCTTGTAGACCGGGCGGACGTCGAGGCGGTGCCGCAGCGTGCGTACGCCGTCCTCGGCGGCCAGCTCCGGGCGCAGCGCGGCCAGCTGCCGGTCCGACAGGCCGGCCCGCTTGGCCCGGCGCAGCAGGTCGGCGTCGAGCACCGGGGCGTCCACGATCTCGGCGCGCAGCTCGACCAGGGCGGCGATCTGGTCCAGGAACCAGGGGTCGATCCCGCCGGACGCGGCGGTGACCTCGGCGATCGACGCGCCGAGGCGCAGCGCCCGCTCGACGGTGTAGAGCCGGCCGTCGTGCGGCATCCGCAGCGCGGCGAGGGTGTTCTCCTTCGTCGCGCCGGCCGGGTCGGGCAGCGTCCAGAATCCGCCCGCCTTGGTCTCCAGCGAGCGCATCGCCTTGTTCAGCGCCTCGGTGAAGTTGCGGCCCAGGCTCATCGCCTCGCCGACGGACTTCATCGTGGTGGTCAGCTCCGGGTCGGCGCCCGGGAACTTCTCGAACGCGAACCGGGGGATCTTCACCACCACGTAGTCCAGGGTCGGCTCGAACGCCGCCGGGGTCTTCAGGGTGATGTCGTTGGGGATCTCGTCGAGGGTGTAGCCGATGGCCAGCTTCGCGGCGATCTTCGCGATCGGGAAGCCGGTGGCCTTCGAGGCCAGGGCCGACGACCGCGACACGCGGGGGTTCATCTCGATCACCACGATCCGGCCGTCGGCCGGGTTGACGGCGAACTGGATGTTGCAGCCGCCGGTGTCCACCCCGACCTCGCGCAGCACCGCGATGCCCAGGTCGCGCAGCCGCTGGTACTCGCGGTCGGTGAGCGTCATGGCGGGGGCGACGGTGACGCTGTCGCCGGTGTGCACGCCCATCGGGTCCACGTTCTCGATCGAGCAGACCACCACCACGTTGTCGTGCCGGTCGCGCATGAGTTCGAGCTCGTACTCCTTCCAGCCGAGCACGCTCTCCTCGATCAGCACCTCATGCACGGGGCTGGCGGCCAGCCCGTCGCCGGCGATGCGGGCCAGGTCCTCCGGGGTGTGCGCCATGCCGGAGCCGAGGCCGCCCATCGTGAACGACGGCCGGATCACCACCGGCAGGCCCAGCTCCGCGACCGTGGCCTCGACCTCCGCCATCGAGTGGCAGACCCGGGACCGGGGCACCAGGCCCGCCGGGTCGTCGATGCCCAGGCGTACGCCGGCCTTGGCGACGATGTCCTTGAACAGCTGCCGGTCCTCGCCGCGGTTGATCGCCTCGATGTTGGCGCCGATCAGCTCCACGCCGTACTTCTCCAGCACGCCCGCCTCGTGCAGCGCGACGGCCGTGTTCAGCGCGGTCTGCCCGCCCAGGGTGGGCAGGATCGCGTCGGGGCGCTCCTTGGCGATGACCAGCTCGACGAACTCCGGGGTGATCGGCTCGACGTAGGTGGCGTCGGCGAACTCCGGGTCCGTCATGATCGTCGCCGGGTTGGAGTTGACCAGGCTGACCCGGATCCCCTCGCTGCGCAGCACCCGGCAGGCCTGGGTGCCGGAGTAGTCGAACTCGCACGCCTGCCCGATCACGATCGGCCCGGAGCCGATGACCAGGATGTGCTTGAGGTCGGTCCGCTTAGGCATGTGTGCGCCCCTCGCTGTGGTTGCGGCCCTCGATGAGCTCCGCGAAGCGGTCGAAGAGGTAGTCCGCGTCGTGCGGTCCGGCCGCCGCCTCCGGGTGGTACTGGACGGTGAAGGCGGGCACGTCCTTCGCCCGCAGCCCCTCGACCACGTTGTCATTGAGGCAGACGTGCGACACCTGGACGCCGCCGAACTCGGTCTCGATCACCGAATCGGGTACGACCGCGCCGTGCCGCGCCCCCGGGATCTCGACGGCGAAGCCGTGGTTGTGGCTGGTCACCTCGACCTTGCCGGTGACGCGGTCGAGCACCGGCTGGTTGATGCCGCGGTGGCCGTAGCCGAGCTTGTAGGTGCCGAAGCCCAGCGCCCGGCCGAGGATCTGGCTGCCGAAGCAGATGCCGAACAGCGGCACCTTCCGGCGCAGCACCTCGCGGGCCAGCGCCACCGGCGCGTCGGCGGTGGCCGGGTCGCCCGGGCCGGGCGAGAGGAAGACCGCGTCGGCGCCGGTGGCGAGCAGGTCCTCGATCGTGGAGCCGGCCGGCAGCACGTGGGTGGTGACGCCCCGCGCGGCCAGCCGGCGCGGCACGTTGCGCTTGATGCCCAGGTCCAGCGCGGCCACCGTGAACCGGTGCTCGCCCTCGGCGGCCACCACGTACGGCTCGGCGGTGGTCACCTCGGCGGAGAGGTCCGCGCCGACCATCTCCGGGGACTGCCGTACCCGGGCCAGCAGCGCGCGCGGGTCGGTCTCGACGCTGGAGATGCCGACCCGCATCGCGCCGCGCTCGCGCAGGTGCCGGGTCAGCGCCCGGGTGTCCACGCCGCTGATGCCGACGACGCCCTCGGCGGCCAGCCGGTCCTCCAGACCGCCGGTGGCCCGCCAGTTCGAGCGGACCCGGGCCGGGTCGCGCACCACGTAGCCGGCCACCCAGATCCGGGACGACTCGTCGTCCTCGGCGTTGACGCCGGTGTTGCCGATGTGCGGTGCGGTCTGCACCACCACCTGCCGGTGGTAGGAGGGGTCGGTGAGCGTCTCCTGGTAGCCGGTCATGCCGGTGTTGAAGACCGCCTCGCCGAAGGTCTCCCCGACGCTGCCGTACGCCTCGCCGTGGAACGTGCGCCCGTCCTCGAGGACGAGGATCGCGGGCCTCCGCTTCGTCACGCTGCGTCTCCTTCGATCCGGACTGCGGGGCTCCGCTCCGCTGCACTCCTCGCTCGGATCAGGGCCTCCCCTTCGATCCGGACTGCGGGGCTCCGCTCCGCTGCACTCCTCGCTCGGATCACTTAACTGCCTTTCCGTCCAGGACCGTCGGCTCGCCGCGCAGGAAGGTCGCCACGATGCGACCCGGCAGCGTCATGCGGGCGTACGGGGTGTTGCGGCTGCGACTGGCCAGCTCCGCCGGCTCGATGGTGCGGCGGGCGGCCGGGTCGACCAGGGTCAGGTTGGCCGGCACGCCGGGTGCCGGGTCGAGGCCGTGCCCCTCCAGCCCGGCGATCCGGGCCGGGGTGCGCGACATCCGCTCGGCGATCAGGTCCCACTCGGGGCCGAGCGCGTCGAGGGCGATGGACAGCGCCGTCTCCAGGCCGAGCATGCCCGGCCGGGCGTACGCCCACTCGCACTCCTTGTCCTCCACGGCGTGCGGGGCGTGGTCGGTGGCGACGATGTCGATCACGCCCTCGACCAGGGCGGCCCGCAGCGCGGCGATGTCGGTGGCGGTACGCAGCGGCGGGTTGACCTTGAAGACCGGGTCGTAGGCCCCGGCCGGGCTCCAGTCGGTCGCGAGCGCCGGGCTCGCCAGCTCGCCGTTGCCGCTCACGACCTCGTCGGTGAGCAGCAGGTGGTGCGGGGTCACCTCGGCGGTGACCCGGACGCCCCGGGCCTTGGCCTGGCGCAGCACCTCGACGCTGCCGGCGGTGGAGACGTGGCAGACGTGCAGCCGGCTGCCGACGTGCTCGGCGAGCAGCACGTCCCGGGCGATGATCGCCTCCTCGGCGACCGCCGGCCAGCCCGTCAGGCCGAGCCGGGTCGAGACCTCGCCCTCGTGCATCTGCGCGCCCTCGGTGAGCCGGGGCTCCTCGGCGTGCTGGGCGATGATCCCGTCGAACGCCTTCACGTACTCCAGGGCCCGGCGCATCAGCTTCGGGTCGGCGACGCAGTGCCCGTCGTCGGAGAAGATCCGCACCCGGGCCGCCGAATCGGCCATCGCGCCCAGCTCGGCGAGCTGCTCGCCGGCCAGGCCGACGGTGACCGCGCCGACGGGCTGCACGTCGACCAGCCCGGCCTCCCGGCCCAGCCGCCAGACCTGCTCGACCACGCCGGCGGTGTCGGCCACCGGCGAGGTGTTGGCCATCGCGCAGACCGCCGTGTAGCCGCCGAGCGCCGCGGCGCGGGAGCCGGACTCGACGGTCTCGGCGTCCTCCCGGCCCGGCTCGCGCAGGTGGGTGTGCAGGTCGACCAGGCCGGGCAGCGCGACCAGCCCGGTGCCGTCGATCACGGTGGCGTCCGGCGCGCTCAGCCCGGCGCCGGTGTCCGCGACGACGCCGTCGCGGATGAGCAGGTCGGTCGGCGCGGCGCCGACGACGCTCACGTTCTTGATCAGGTACGAGCTCACCGGTTGTTCCCCCCGAGCAGCAGGTAGAGGACGGCCATCCGCACGGAGACCCCGTTGGCGACCTGTTCGACGATGGTGGAGCGGGGCGAGTCGGCCACCTCGGGCGTGATCTCCATGCCCCGGTTCATCGGGCCGGGGTGCATGACGATCGCGTGCTCGGGCAGCCGTCTCATCCGCGGGCCGTCCAGCCCGTAGCGGCGGGCGTACTCGCGGGCGGAGGGGAAGTAGGAGTCGTTCATCCGCTCGCGCTGCACCCGCAGCATCATCACCACGTCCGACTGCGGCAGCACCGCGTCGAGGTCGTAGGAGACGTCGGTGCCGGGCGCGAGGGCCTGCGCGATGTGGACGGGGATCAGCGTCGGCGGCCCGACCAGGGTCACCTTGGCGCCGAGCGTGGAGAGCAGCAGGACGTTGGAGCGGGCCACCCGGCTGTGCAGCACGTCCCCGACCACCGCGACCGACAGGCCGGCCAGCCGCCCCAGCCGGGAGCGCATCGTGTACGCGTCGAGCAGCGCCTGGGTGGGATGCTCGTGGGTGCCGTCGCCCGCGTTGACCACCGAGCCGTCGACCCAGTCGGCGAGCCGGTGCGGGGCGCCCGAGGCGGGGTGCCGGACGACCACCGCGTCGGCCCCCATCGCCTGCAGGGTCAGCGCGGTGTCCTTGAGGCTCTCGCCCTTGGCCACGCTGGAGCCCTTGGCCGAAAAGTTGATCACGTCGGCGCTGAGCCGCTTCGCCGCCGCCTCGAACGAGATCCGGGTGCGGGTGGAGTCCTCGTAGAAGAGGTTCACCACGGTGCGTCCGCGCAGCGCGGGCAGCTTCTTGACCTCCCGGCCGGCGACCGTGGCCATCTCGGCGGCGGTGTCCAGGATCTGGGTGGCCGTGGCGGCGTCGAGGTCGGCGCCGGAGAGCAGGTGCCGGATCACTGTGCCTGCCTTTCGTTCGCGACTGCGGGGCTCCGCTGCGCTGCACTCCTCGCGCTCACCGGTGCCTGCCTTTCGTTCGCGACTGCGGGGCTCCGCTGCGCTGCACTCCTCGCGCTCACCGGTGCCTGCCTTTCGTTCGCGACTGCGGGGCTCCGC
>NZ_JBSGDY010000095.1:0-10979 GCF_053602615.1 Micromonospora sp. NPDC004336 | reverse complement strand
TGCGCTGCACTCCTCGCGCTCACCGGTGGAGACTCCCGTACAGCTTGACCTCGTCGGCGCCGTCGGTCTCCGCGAGGGTGACCCTGACGCTCTCCGCGAGGGAGGTCGGGATGTTCTTGCCGACGTAGTCGGCGCGGATCGGCAGCTCGCGGTGCCCGCGGTCGACGAGGACGGCGAGCTGGACGGAGGCCGGCCGGCCGACGTCGTTCAGCGCGTCGAGGGCCGCCCGGACCGTGCGGCCGGAGAAGAGCACGTCGTCGACGAGGATGACCCGCTTGCCGTCGATGCCGCCGGGCGGCACCTGGGTCGGCCCGACCGCGCGGGTGGCGTGCCGGCGCAGGTCGTCGCGGTAGAGCGTGATGTCCAGCACGCCGACCGGGACGGTCACGTCCTCGAAGGTGCTGATCCGGGCGGCGAGCCGGGCGGCGAGGGGGGCGCCCCGGGTGGGGATGCCGAGCAGGACGGTGTTCGCGGCGCCCTGGGTCTTCTCCAGGATCTGGTGGGCGATGCGGTCGACCACGCGCTGGACGTCGGCGCTGGCGAGGATCACCTTCACCGAGGGTTGCCGCGCGGGCGGCGACTGGGCAGCCGATGGGTAGGCCACGGCGGACCTCCTTCCCCGCCTCACGGGACGGGTCGTTAAAGGACGTCGGATGCCGGCGCCGGACCGCGAGCGGCCCGGACCGGGGCTTCACGCCACGTTACCAGTGGTCACCGTGCGAACCGTCGCCGGCCACTGACCCCCTGGTCAGCCCGGCGAAACCGGACAACTTGCCCGACGGTCCCCAACGGTAAGGTCACGACCACTTGACCACGTGTCGCAATCCCCGTACCGTCACGCTCCGTAGCGATCGCTGGGAGAACCCCGAGCAGCACTGGGAGTGTCCGAATGCCCTCTGAATACGCCAAGTCTCTGGGCGCCCGCCTGCGCTCCATCCGCCAGCAGCAGGGCCTGTCCCTGCAGGGCGTGGAGGAGAAGTCGAACGGGCGGTGGAAGGCGGTGGTGGTCGGCTCGTACGAGCGCGGCGACCGCGCCGTCACGGTCTCGCGCCTGGCCGAGCTGGCCGACTTCTACCGCGTTCCCGTCTCGGAGCTGCTGCCCGACGGCAGTGGCGTTCGCCACGAGCCCACCAGCAAGATCGTGCTGGACCTGGAGCGGCTGTACGACGAGGCCTCCGAGGACCTCGCCTACGTCGCCCGCTACGCCCGGGCCATCCAGCAGCAGCGCGGGGACTACAACGGGCGGGTGCTCTCCATCCGCGCCGACGACCTGCGGGCCCTCGCGATCGTCTACGACGCCTCGCCGTCCGGCCTGATCGAGCGGCTCACCGAGCACGGTGTGCTGGTCGCCGACCCGCGGGCGTTCTTCGCCTCCTGACCCCGACGACGAGAAGGGCCCGTGCCGGTCGGCACGGGCCCTTCTGTCGTTCGTGTCACACGCTCGCGCGTCGGTGACGTGCGCCTCAGCGGGTGGCGTACTCGGCGATGCGGCCGAGGATGCCGTTGAGGAAGCGCGGCGAGTCGTCGGTCGACATCTGCCGGGCCAGCTCGACGGCCTCGCTGATCGCCACCGCGTCGTCGATCTCGTCGACGTAGAGCAGCTCGTAGACCGCGATGCGGGCCAGGTTGCGGTCGACGGTCGGCATCCGGTCGAGCGTCCAGCCCTCGGCGTAGCTGGCGATCACCTCGTCGATCCGGTCGAGGTGGGCGGCCACCCCCTCGACCAGGCTCACCGCGTAGCCCAGGTGCTCGGGGCGCGGCTTCTCGATCCGCTCGATGTAACCGGCGAGCACCTCGACGGGCGGGCGGTCCCGAAGGTCGGCCTCGAAGAGCACGTCCAGCGCCCGCTTGCGCGCCTTGCGGCGCGCCGGCATCTGCTGCTTGGGACCCTCGGCCATCAGGCGCGGCCGAGGTAACGGCCGTCGCGGGTGTCGACCTTGATCTTCTCGCCGGTGGTGATGAAGAGCGGGACCTGCACGGTCGCGCCGGTCTCGACGGTGGCCGGCTTGTTGCCGCCGGTCGAGCGGTCGCCCTGCAGACCGGGCTCGGTGTAGGTGACCTCCAGCACGACGCTGGTCGGCAGCTCGATGTAGAGCGGCACGCTCTCGTGGGTGGCCACGGTCGCCTCGGCCTCGGGCAGCAGGTAGTTGGCCGCCTCGCCGACGGTGCCGCCGGGCACGGTGATCTGGTCGAACGTCTCCAGGTCCATGAAGACGTAGTCCTCGCCGTCGGCGTAGAGGTATTGCATCGTGCGCTTGTCCACGGTCGCGGTCTCGACCTTGGTGCCCGCGTTGAAGGTCTTGTCGACCACCTTGCCGGACAGCACGTTCTTCAGCGTGGTACGCACGAACGCACCACCCTTACCAGGCTTGACGTGCTGGAACTCGACGACGGCCCACAGTTCTCCGTCGAGGTTGAGTACCAGGCCGTTCTTCAGGTCGTTGGTGGTGGCCATTTCCTGCCTTGATCATAATTGGCGGACAGACCTGGAAAGTCTACTAGTTGCGCCGGGCGCCGCTGCCCGCCGCTGCCCGCCGCTTTCCGCAGATGCCGGTCACCGCTCTCGCCGGCCGGGCGGCGCGCCCACCACTCCGCGCACACAGCCTCCTCCGCCGAGGGGATCCCCCCGCGCCGTCAGCCGCTGCGGGCGGCCAGGTGGTGCAGGGCCAGGCGGTACCCGTCGACGCCGAGCCCGCAGATCACGCCGGTCGCCACGGCGGAGACCACCGAGTGGTGCCGGAACTCCTCCCGGGCGTGGATGTTGGAGATGTGCACCTCGACCAGCGGCCCGCGCAGCATCGCGCAGGCGTCCCGGACCGCGTACGAGTAGTGCGACCAGGCCGCCGGGTTGAGCACCACGGCCGCGCCCTCGTCGGCGGCGGCGTGCAGCCAGCCCAGCAGCTCGTGTTCGGCGTCGGTCTGCCGGACCGTGACGTCCAGCCCCAGCTCCCGGCCCGTCGCCTCGCAGAGCGCCACCAGGTCCGCGTAGCTGGTCGCCCCGTATACGTCCGGCTGCCGGGTGCCGAGCCGGCCGAGGTTGGGGCCGTTGAGCACGTACACCCTCATGCCGCGACCTCGCGGAAGGCCGCCTCCAGCAGCTCGTCCCGCGGGCCTTCGAGGATCGCCGGGCGGGCCAGCCCCTCCAGCACCACGAAGCGGAGCTGGTTGCCCCGGGCCTTCTTGTCGACCCGCATCGTGGCCAGCAGCTGCGGCCAGGCGTCGCCCGGGTAGCTGGTGGGCAGGCCCAGCGCCGCCGTCACGGTGCGGTGACGTTCGGCGGTGGCGGCGTCGAGCCGGCCGGCGAGGCGGGCCAGCTCACCCGCGTAGACCATGCCGACGGAGACCGCGTGCCCGTGCCGCCAGCGGTAGCCCTCCACCTTCTCGATGGCGTGGGCAAGGGTGTGGCCGTAGTTGAGCACCTCGCGCACGCCCGACTCCCGCAGGTCGCCGGAGACCACGTCGGCCTTGACCCGGACCGCCCGCTCGATCAGCTCGCGGGTCACCGGACCGGCCGGGTCGGTGGCCGCCGCCGGGTCCCGCTCCACCAGGCCGAGGATCGCCGGGTCGGCGATGAAGCCGCACTTGACCACCTCGGCCAGGCCGGCGGCGAGGTCGGCCGGGGGCAGGCTGTCCAGCGTCGCCAGGTCGGCCAGCACCCCGACCGGCGGATGGAACGCCCCCACCAGGTTCTTCCCCGCCGAAGTGTTGATCCCGGTCTTGCCGCCCACCGCCGCGTCGACCATGCCCAGCAGCGAGGTGGCCACCGGAACCCAGCGCACGCCGCGCAGCCAGGAGGCCGCCACGAAGCCGGCCAGGTCGGTCACCGCGCCGCCGCCGACCCCCACCACCGCGTCGGTGCGGGTGAACCCGGCCTCGCCCAGCCGGTCCCAGCAGGCCGCGGCGACGTCGATGTGCTTGCCCGCCTCGGCGTCCGGCACCTCGATCGGCAGCGGGGCGGCGCCGGCCGCGCGCAGCCGGCCGCCGATCGCGTCGGCCAACTCCTTCAGTGGGGCCGTGTGCAGCACCGCCACCCGGGTCGCGCCCGGCAGCAGCCCGGGCAGCGCGTCGAGCAGGTCGCGTCCCACCAGCACGTCGTACGGGCGCTCGCCGCCGACCGGGATCCGGGTCACCTCGTCCATCGCCGGCAGCCTAGTCCAGCCGCCCCGCCGCCGACCGGAGTTGTCCACGTGGTGGCCACGCCCGGATCTTCGCCGAGCGGCGGCCCGCCGCCGGCAGCCCGGTCAGCCCGGCGTACGCCCGGCCCAGTCGGCCAGCCGGCGGGCGTGCCCGGCGACGGCGGCGCGCAGCGCGTCGGGGTGCCGCACGGTGAACGGCCAGCCCAGCCCGGCCAGCAGCTGGGCCATGCCGTCCAGGTTCTCCGCGCGGGCGCGCAGCAGCACCCCGTCGGCGTCGGCCGACAGCTCCGCCACGCTCGGCGGGATGCGCCGGCGGGCGGTCGCCAGGTCCACCTCCAGCAGCACCTCGACCTCGTGGGCGTACGGCACGCCGGCCAGCGAGCGGGTCACGTGGGCCACCGGGTCGAACCCGTCGGGCACGGTGAAGGTCTCCTCCCCCGTCGCCACCGCGTCGATCCGGTCGAGCCGGAACGTGCGCACCTCCCCGCGCAGGTGGTCGTGCCCGGTGACGTACCACCGGCCGGCGTGGAAGACCAGGCCGTACGGGTCGATCTCCCGCCGGGTGGCCGCGCCGGACCAGGACCGGTAGTCCAGCCGCACCCGACGCCGGTGCCGCGCGGCCGCCCCGAGGGTGAGCAGCGTCCCGGTGGCCGGGCGGGCCTCCGTCGCGGCGCGACGCAGCGTGAAGCCGAGGTGCTCCTGCACGGCGGCCAGCCGGTCGCCCAGCGCTGGCGGGAGCACCCGGCGGATCTTGGCCAGCGCGGTGGCCGTCGCCGGCTGCTCGGTGCCCAGCCCGAGCCGCTCGGCGGCCACCAGGCCGAGCAGCACCGCCACCGCCTCGTCGTCGGTGAGCATCAGCGGTGGCAGCTTGTAGCCGGGGCGCAGCCGGTAGCCGCCGTGGCGGCCCCGCTCGGCGGCGACCGGGATGCCCAGCTCGGCCAGGGTCGCCGCGTAACGCCGCACGGTGCGCTCGTCGACGCCGAGCCGGCGGGCCAGCTCGGCTCCGGTGAGCCGGTGGTGGCTCTGGAGCAGCTCCAGCATCCCGAGCACCCGGGCGGCGGGATGTGACACAGCGCACTCCTGAAAACCGGGCGGAAAGCGTCCGGATTTGATCGTACGGTATTCCCGAGCAACGACAGAGGGAGATCGCAGATGGCGACGTTCGTGCTGGTTCCGGGGTTCTGGCTGGGTGGCTGGGCGTGGCGGGAGGTCACCGCCGAGCTGCGCGAGCGGGGCCACGAGGTGTACCCGGTGACGCTGACCGGCTTGGCCGAGCGCGCCCACCTCGCCGGTCCCGAGGTGGGGCTGGAGACGCACACCACCGACATCGTCCGGCTCGTCGAGGTGGAGGACCTGCGCGACGTGCTGCTGGTCGGACACTCCGGGGGCGGGCTGCCGGTGACCCAGGCGGCGGACCGCGTGCCGGACCGGATCGCCCGGGTGGTCTACGTGGAGAGCGGCCCGATGCCCGACGGCATGTCGCAGTTCGACAGCAACCCGCCGGAGGAGCAGGAGCGGCTGCGCGCCCAGATCGGCGACGGGCACCTGCTGCCCCCGCCCGCCTGGGACCCGGCCGAGGACCCGGAGAACCTGGCCGGCCTGGACGCCGCCGCGCTCGCGCTGCTGCGGCGGCGCGCCACGCCCCACCCGCTGCGCGCGGCCACCGATCCGGTGCGCCGCACCGGCGGCCGGGCGGTGCCGACCGCGCTCGTGGCCAGCACCTTCCCGCTGGAGGTGGTGGAGGGCATGATCGCGCAGGGGCACCCGTTCTTCGCCGGCCTGGCCGGCGGCCAGCTGCACGCGCTGCCCACCGGGCACTGGCCGATGCTGAGCGAGCCGAAGGGGCTGGCCGACGTCCTCGACCGCATCGCGGGCAGCTGACCGGCGGGTCGGGACCGGCCGGCGCTCAGCCCTTCAGCAGCGCCGCGATCTCGGCGGCGATCTCCTGCGGGGCCCGCCCGTCGGTGGTGACCGTCGCGGTGGCCACCTCGGCGTAGAGGGGGCGACGCTGGTCCAGCAGGTGCTTCAGCGTGGCCCGCGGGTTGATCGCCAGCAGCGGCCGGCCCGCGCCCAGCCCGACCCGCCGCACCGCGTCGGACAGCTCGACGGAGAGATGGACCACGGGGTGCCCGACCAGGGCGGCGCGGTTCTCCTCGGCGAGGACCGCGCCGCCGCCGAGGGCGAGCACGCCGTCGCAGGAGGCCAGCGCCGCCGCCACCGCGGCCCGTTCGAGGGTACGGAAGTGGTCCTCGCCCTCGTCGATGAAGATCTCCGGGATCGGCTTGCCGGCCAGCCGCACGATGTCGAGGTCGGTGTCGCGGAACTCGACCCCGAGCAGCTCGGCGAGCGCCTGCCCGACCGTGGTCTTGCCGGAGCCCGGCGCCCCGACGAGCACGCAGACCGGCGCCATCAGCGGCACCGCCCGACGTCCGGGCGACCCGCCGGACGGGCCGCGCTCACCGGATCACCAGCGCGTCGAGGTAGCCGGCCAGGTTGCGGCGGATCTCGGCGACCGAGTCGCCGCCGAACTTCTCGGTGGCGGCCTCGGCCAGCACCAGCGCCACCATGGCCTCGGCCACGACGGCGGCGGCGGGCACCGCGCAGACGTCGGAGCGCTGGTTGATCGCGGTGGCCGGCTCGCCCGTGGTGACGTCCACCGTGGCCAGGGCCCGGTTCAGCGACGAGATCGGCTTCATCGCGGCCTTGACCCGCAGCGGCTCGCCGGTGGTGATGCCGCCCTCCAGCCCGCCGGCGCGGTCGGTGACCCGACGCACGCCGGTGGCGCTGGGGATGATCTCGTCGTGCGCCTCGGAGCCCCGGGAGCGCGCCTGCTGCCAGCCGTCCCCGATCTCGACGCCCTTGATCGCCTGGATCGACATGAGCGCCGTGGCGAGCCGGGCGTCGAGCTTGCGGTCCCACTGCACGTGGCTGCCCAGGCCCGGCGGCACCCCGTACGCCAGCACCTCGACCACGCCGCCCAGGGTGTCGGCGGCCTTCTTCGCGGTGTCGACCTCGGCGACCATCCGGGCGCTGGCCTCGGGGTCGAGGCAGCGCAGCGGGTCGGCGTCGATGCGGGCGGCGTCGGCGGGCGTCGGGCGCAGCCCGGGCTTGACGGCGACCGGGCCCAGCTCGACCACGTGGGAGACGATCTCGACGCCGAGGGTCTGCCGGAGCAGCGCCTTGGCGACGGTGCCCACGGCGACCCGGGCGGCGGTCTCCCGGGCGCTGGCCCGCTCCAGGATCGGCCGGGCGTCGGTGTGGCCGTACTTCTGCATGCCGGCCAGGTCGGCGTGGCCCGGCCGGGGGCGGGTGAGCGGCGCGTTGCGGGCCTGGCTGGCCAGCTCTTCCGCGTCGACCGGGTCGGCGGCCATCACGGTGCGCCACTTGGGCCACTCGGAGTTGCCGACGCGGATCGCGACCGGGCTGCCGAGGGTCACCCCGTGCCGGAGCCCGCCGACGACCTCGACCTCGTCCTGCTCGAACGACATCCGCGCGCCCCGGCCGTAGCCGAGCCGGCGCCGGGCCAGCTCGCCCGCGATCTCCCCGGTGGTCACCTCGACGCCGGCGGGCACGCCCTCCAGCATCGCGACGAGGGCGGGCCCGTGCGATTCCCCTGCAGTCAACCAGCGCAACACAGCGGTCAGTCTGTCACGCCCGGTGGCCGCCGCCGTGCGGTGCCCGCCGCGTCCCGCCCTGCGGACGCCGCCGCCCGCCGACCGGCCGGCGCGCCGGAATCCGCGCGCCGGACCCCGGTCGCCGCCGTCAGATGCCCCGGCCGCGCTTGTGCAGGGTGCGCAGCACCGCGTCGGCGCGGACCATCCGCCCGGCCACCGCGAGGGCGAGGTAGGCCCTCGGCTCGCGCGGGTTGCGCCGGATGGTGTGCCGGGCCCAGCGCATCGCGCCCCGCCGGTCGCCGGAGGCGGCGCGGGCGAAGGCGATCTGCCCGGTGACCCGCGCCTCGCCGGCCGGCTGGGTGCCGAACTCGGGATAGCGCTCCAGCAGCCACTGCAACGCCTCGGAGATGGTGTCCCAGCGCTGCGCGAAGTAGGACCGCTTGTGCCAGCGCACCAGCACGTACGGCGTGCGGAGGTTGACCAGCGGCGCGCTGCGGGCGGCCCGGAGCAGGAACTCGTAGTCCTCCGCGTAGCTGCCCGGTATCTCCTCGTCGACCAGGCCGAACCCGTCGCGCAGCGCGGCGGCGCGGATCAGGAAGGTGGACGGGTGCAGCTCGGTCATCCGGTCCCGCAGCAGGTCCGCCAGGGTGACCGCATCCTTCGGCAGCACCCGGTCGACGGTGTGCCCGTCGTAGCTGACCCGGATGCCGCAGCAGACGAACTCCGCGTCGGGCGCGGCGGCGAGCGCCTCGACCTGGGCGCGCAGCTTGCCGGGCAGCCACTCGTCGTCGTCGTCGCAGAACGCGACAAGCTCGCCGGTGGCCGCCAGGATGCCCGAGTTGCGGGCGCCCGCCAGGCCGGGGGTGCGGGTGTTGCGGATGACCCGCACCTGCCGGTCCGGGCGGGACAGCTCGACCAGCGAGGCGTCGGGCTCGGACCGGTCGTGGACGACCACCACCTCGACCGGGCCGGGGTGCTCCTGGTCGAGGACGGCCCGCACGGCGGCCCGGAGCAGCTCCGGGCGGTCCCGGGTCGGCACCACCACGCTGACGCTCGGGTGTCCACTCATCGCCGCTCTCCGTTCCGGCCCGGCCGCGCCCACGGCCGCCACCTCGTCCGCTGCCGCCGTCCGGTCGACGCGGCCACCAGTTCCTCCACGATCCGTCCCACCCGCTGCACCGCGGCCCGGCGCGCCTCGGCGGCCCCCTGGTCGGCCGCGACGGCGAACCGGGACGGGTCGGCCAGCCCCGCGGCGAGCGCCGCGAACAGCTCCTCCCGGGTCTCGGCCAGCGCCACCATGCCCGCCGCGCCCAGCCGGCGGGCGAAGAGCTGCTGGTGGTCGTCGACGTGCTCGCCGCGGGCCGGGTCGCGGGGCACCACGATCGGCAGGCGACCGTGTCGGCGGGCCTCCAGGATGGTGGCCGGCCCGCCGTGGCAGACCACCAGGTCGGCCTCGCCCATGGCGGCCTGGAGCGCGTCGTGGCCGAGGAACGGCACCGCCCCCGGCACGCCGGCCGCCGGCGTGTGTCCGTGTTGGACGGTCAGGGCGACGTCGGCGCCGGAGCGCCACTCGTCGAGCCAGCCGACGAGCCGGTCGAAGGGGTGCTTGTCGGTGCCGACGGCGACGAGCAGCCGCAGCCGGGCCACGTCGGCGTCGCGGGGGCGGGGCACCCGGTTGGCCTGCGACGGGCGGGACCGGCCGGGCGCGACCCGGTGGGCGGGGGCGGTGCCGGTGCTCTCGGCGTTCACAGCAGGGTCCCCACGACGGTGGCCTCCGGGTACTGGCGGCGCTGCTCCTCCCACTGCACGAGCATCGCCGACAGGAACGGGCGGCAGAGCCGGGCGGTCAGGGTCGGGGTGTCGATGCGGTCGTACACCTCGATGTAGACGGTCGGGATGCGCCGCAGCCGGGCCAGCACCACGAACGGAACGGCGACCCCGGCCCCGGTGGTCACCACGGCGGCGACCCGGCGCGAACGCAGCACCCGCCAGGCGAGCACGGCGTTGCGCAGCAGGTTCGGCACGTTGCGGGTGGTCGGATGGTGCGCCGGGACGAGTTCCTCGCCGGCGAGCAGCGAGACGGCCTCGGGCGTGTCGAAGGTGACCCAGCAGCGGCGCCAGCGTTCGTACCACGGCCGCAGGGCGAGCAGTTGGGCCAGGTGGCCGCCGCTGGACCCCACCAGGAGCAGGACCCCGGGTTCGCCGGCGTCCTCGTTCGTCGTTTCCACGCGACTCCCCACAAGTGCGCTTGGAGTTTCGGTCGGCGCCACGCGACAGCAGATCACAGGTCCGGCGGCCGGTGAAATAGGACGACCGGGCCGAGAGTCGATCTCCACGGGTGGCGGAGCGGTACGCCGCGCGCCGCCAGCCATCGACGGTCGTCACGACCAGGGGTTTCTGCGTCACCGTCCGGAGCGGACGGTCGCGCCCGAGCTCGCCGGATCGGGCGGATCAGCCGCTATGTCGTTTCTCGACGACGTCCAACAGGGCGGGATGCAGCGCCGCGTTCCAGCCCGCGCCCGCGTCGGCGAGCCGCCAGGTGCGCAGCCACATCTCCAGCAGGTAGCCGTCGGCCACCAGCCGGCACGCCGCCGCATCGAGCCCCAGCCCGGCGCCGTGCCGGCCGAGTGCGGCGTCGACGGCCCGCGCCGCCGTCGCCGCCGGCTCGCCGCGCAGCACCAGGGCGCGCTGGAACGCGTCGTGCGCCAGGTCGAAGCCGAGCGGCACGTCCGGCCCGCTGTGCTCCCAGTCCCAGGCGACCAGCCCGCCGGCGTGCACGCCGAGGTTCCACGGCACCCAGTCGCCGTGCCAGTGCCCGAACTCGACGGCCGTGTCGCCGTGCCGGCGGGCCAGCGCGGCCACGGCGGCGACCGCCCGGGCCCCGTCGGGCGTGCCGGCGGCGGCCCGCTCCGCCTCGGCGACGAGCCGGGCCAGGAAGGCCGACCCGGCCAGCGGGCGCGGCGGCGCCGGCGGCCGGCCCCGGCGGGCCACCGCGAGCAGGGCGGCCAGCCGTGGCGGGTCGTCGGCGGGCACCCCCCGCACGTCCGGCGGCAGCGGCTCCACCAGCGCGATCACCTGCCCCGCCACGGTCGTCTCGGCCAGCAGCCGGGGCGCCGCCGGATGGTCGGGCACGCCGGCCACCCCGGGCAGCTCGCGCAGCGCCGCCGCCTCCGTGGCCCCGGCGACGCCGGAGGGCACGGCCGCCACCGGTCCCGCTCGCGGCGGTACC
>NZ_JBSGDY010000094.1:0-23739 GCF_053602615.1 Micromonospora sp. NPDC004336 | reverse complement strand
GGGCGGGGTGGGTGACCACCCCGCCCCCGCCGACGTGCCCGGGGCCGCGCCGACCGCCCGACCGCTCAGGCCGCGCCGACCCGTCGGGGCCGCGTCGGGCGGTCGGGGCCGCGCCGACCCGCCGGGCGCCGGTCGCCGCCGGGCTGGCAGAGTGGAGGGGTGAGCCGTACCCCGCAGGGCCAGCGCGCCGGCCTGGACAAGCAGCCGCACGAGGTCGCCGCGATGTTCGACGGCGTGGCCGCTCGTTACGACCTGACCAACACGGTGATGACGGCCGGCCGGGACCGGGCGTGGCGCCGGGCCACCCGGGAGGCGCTCGGGCTGCTCCCCGGCGAGCGGGTGCTGGACGTGGGCGCGGGCACCGGCGTCTCCACCGAGGAGTTGGCCCGCTCCGGGGCGTACGCGGTCGGCGCCGACCTGTCGCTGGGCATGCTGTACGCCGGCAAGCGCACCCGCCCGGCGGTGCCGCTGCTGGCCGGCGACGCGCTGCGGCTGCCCTTCGCCGACGGCGTCTTCGACGCGGTGACCATCTCGTTCGCGCTGCGCAACGTGGTCGACACCGAGGCGGCGTTGCGGGAGTTCGCCCGGGTCACCCGGCCCGGCGGCCGGCTGGTCATCTGCGAGCTGAGTCACCCGACCAACCCCTTCTTCCGCACCGCCTACCTGTCGCACCTGATGCGGTGGCTGCCGACGGCCGCGCGGGTGGTGTCGAGCAACCCCGACGCGTACGTCTATCTCATCGAGTCGATCCGGGCGTGGCCGGACCAGGCCGCGCTGGCGCAGCGCATCCAGGCGGCGGGCTGGGGCTCGGTGGCCTGGCGGAACCTCACCGGCGGCCTGGCGGCGCTGCACCGCGCGGTCCGCGACTGATCAGCGGACGGCCCGCGACCGATCGGCGGGCGGTCCGCGACATCGGCGGCATCCCGCCCTTTTTCAGGAATATCCGTTTTCGGTCCACTTTGCCCCGTAAGCTCGCCCCATGACGGGACCAGACCAGGCGACCGGGGCGGAGGCCACCGACGACGACGCCGCCGAGCTCATCGCCCAGCTCAGGGAGCTGGCCGGCGCGGATCCCGCCGATGTCCGTCAGGTGGTGGCCGAGGTGCTGGCCGCGCTGGACCGCGCCGCCGGCGGCGCGCTCCGCGACCATCTGCCCGAGACGATCCGGCTCGACGCCGGCCTGGGCGCGGCCACTCCCGCCGGCCACTGACGCCCGATCGCGCCCCTCGCCGGGCCCCGGCCCCGACCCGTCCCGGCCGTCGCGTCCGACCTCGACGGACGCCCGGTCCCGGCCCCGCCGGACAGGTTTCCGGCAAGTTAGGTACCCCTGATCAGGCACGCTTATGACACCGGTCATAGACTCCCACCGTCTGGCTTGTGAAGCATTTCACGAGCATGCGGGAGGAGGCGCGAGATGGCCGCGGTGGAGCATGACGCCGACGTGATCGTCGTGGGCGCCGGTCCCGGTGGGTCGGCTACCGCGTACCACCTGGCTCGGCACGGCGTACGGGTGCTGCTGCTGGAGAAGACCGAGTTCCCCCGGGAGAAGGTCTGCGGCGACGGGCTGACCCCGCGCGCGGTCCGGCAGCTGGTCCGGATGGGCGTGGACACCTCGCCCGAGGCCGGCTGGCTGCACAACAAGGGCCTGCGGGTGATCGGCGGCGGCGTCCGGCTGGAGCTGGACTGGCCCGACCTGGCGAGCTTCCCCAACTACGGCCTGGTGCGCACCCGGCTGGACTTCGACGACCTGCTCGCCCAGCGGGCCGTCGCCGCCGGCGCCAAGCTGCGCACCAGCGTGAACGTCACCGGCCCGGTGCTCGACGCGGACGGCCGGGTGGTCGGCGTCGAGGCCGAGGTCGGCCCGGACCGGGAGCCCGCCGCCTTCCACGCGCCGCTGGTGGTCGCGGCCGACGGGGTCTCCGGCCGCTTCCCGCTCGCCCTCGGGCTGGCCAAGCGGGAGGACCGGCCCATCGGGGTCGCCGTCCGGCGTTACTACCGCTCGCCGGCCAAGCACGACGACAACTACCTGGAGTCCTGGCTGGAGCTGCGCAGCAAGGACAGCGGCGACAACCTGCTGCCCGGGTACGGCTGGATCTTCGGGCTGGGCGACGGCCGGGTCAACGTCGGCCTCGGCGTGCTCAACTCCTCGTCCGCGTTCGGCAAGACCAACTACCGCCGGCTGCTCACCGACTGGCTGGCGAACACGCCGGCGGACTGGGGCATGACCGACGAGGCGAACGCGGAGGGGCCGATCCTCGGCGCCGCGCTGCCGATGGGCTTCAACCGGGTGCCGCACTACACCCGCGGCGTGATGCTGGTCGGCGACTCCGGCGGCATGGTCAACCCGTTCAACGGCGAGGGCATCGCGTACGCGATGGAGTCGGGCGAGCTGGCCGCGGAGATCGCCGTGCAGGCGCTCGCCCGCCCGGCCGGCGCCGAGCGCGAGCGCGCCCTGTCGGCCTACCCGACGGAGCTGAAGGCCCGCTTCGGCGGCTACTACCGGCTCGGCGGCATCTTCGTGAAGCTCATCGGCCGTCCGGAGATCATGCGGATGGCCACGAAGCACGGCATGCCGCACCCGATGCTGATGCGCTTCGTGCTCAAGCTGCTGGCCAACCTGACCGACCCCCGTGGCGGGGACGCGATGGACCGGGTCATCAACGCGATGACGAAGGCGGCGCCAGCCGTGTGACGGCCGCGCCCCCTGGCCGGTGACGACCGTGGGGCGCGGGCAGGGATCGACCCCGCCGACAACCGTCGCGGGGGACGTGAATAGTGTGATTTTTGTCAAGGACCAGGGGCAGGGAAGGACGAGCAGGAGAAAACGATGTCGCTCTCGCCTTACGCACCGATCATCGGGTTGTTCGCCCTCGCCGCGGGGTTCGCGCTGTTCTCCGTGGGCGCCGCCCGCTTCGCCGGTCCCCGGCGTTACAACAAGGCCAAGCTCGAGGCGTACGAGTGCGGCATCGAGCCCAGCCCGCAGCCGGTCGGCGGCGGCCGGTTCCCGATCAAGTTCTATCTGACGGCGATGCTCTTCATCGTCTTCGACATCGAGATCATCTTCCTCTACCCCTGGGCGGTCTCGTTCGACGCCCTGCCGATCTTCGGCTTCGTGGAGATGGTCCTGTTCATCGTCGCGGTCTTCGTCGCGTACGCCTACGTGTGGCGGCGCGGCGGCCTGGACTGGGACTGAGGGAGGAACCTCAGATGGGTATCGAGGAGAAGCTCCCCGCCGGTGTCCTGCTCACCTCGGTGGAGAAGCTGGTCAACTGGTCGCGGAAGACGTCGGTCTGGGGCGCCACCTTCGGCCTGGCCTGCTGCGCCATCGAGATGATGGCCGCCGGCGGCCCGCACTACGACATGGGTCGCTGGGGCATGGAGGTCTTCCGGGCCTCGCCCCGGCAGGCCGACCTGATGATCGTGGCCGGCCGGGTGAGCCAGAAGATGGCCCCGGTGCTGCGCCAGATCTACGACCAGATGGCGGAGCCCCGCTGGGTGATCTCGATGGGCGTCTGCGCCAGCAGCGGCGGCATGTTCAACAACTACGCCATCGTGCAGGGCGTCGACCACGTCGTCCCGGTCGACATGTACCTGCCCGGCTGCCCGCCCCGGCCCGAGATGCTCATCGACGCGGTCCTCAAGCTGCGCGAGAAGATCATGCACGAGCCGCTCGGCCCGAACGGCCGCAAGATGCTCGAGGCGCGGCAGGCCCGCGGTGACGTCCCGGTCGTCCCCTACGGCTCGATGCCGTCGTCGTACCGCAGCGACAAGGCCCGGCGGGCCGAGTGGACCAAGGCGGTCCGCGAGGGGCGCGAGGAGCAGCTGCGGATCGAGAACTGGATGAAGGCCCAGAACCACCTGCACGGGGGCGTCAAGTGACCGCACCTAACGACAAGCCGAACGACGGCGGCGTGCCGGTACCGGTCACGCCCGCCGGCGCCAGCAGCACCGCACCGGCCGAGTACCCGCCGGCCAGCCCGGCCGGCCGGGGCATGTTCGGCAACCAGGGCACCGGCGACGTGTCCGGCTTCGGCGGCCTGGTCCGCCAGCGCCGCACCATCGAGGACGCCCCCCGGCCGTACGGCGGGTACTTCGACGAGGTGCGCGACGCGCTGGAGGAGGCGTACCCGGCCTTCGCCGACGCCATCGAGAAGGTCGTGGTCGACCGGGGCGAGCTGACGCTGCACGTGCGCCCGGAGCGGATCGCCGAGGTCTGCCAGGTGATGCGCGACGACATGGCGCTGCGCTTCGAGCTCTGCTCCTCGGTGTCGGGGGTGGACTATCTCGGCGCCGACGCCCGCCGGCTGCACGTCGTCTACCAGCTCACCTCGATGACCTACCGCCGTACGGTGCGGCTGGAGGCCGCGGTTCCCGCCGAGGACCCGCACCTGCCGAGCGTCACCTCGGTCTACCCGACGGCGGACTGGCAGGAGCGCGAGGCGTACGACATGTTCGGCGTCGTCTTCGACGGCCACCCCAACCTGACCCGGATCCTCATGCCGGACGACTGGGAGGGGCACCCGCAGCGCAAGGACTACCCGCTCGGCGGCGTCCCCGTCGAGTACAAGGGCGCTGAAATTCCACCGCCGGACCAGCGGAGGTCGTACCAGTGACCACGTCGAACTACGCCACCGAGCGCGACACCACCGAGGGCAAGGTCTTCACCGTCACCGGTGGCGACTGGGACAGCGTCGTGTCGGGCGCCGACCCGATCAACGACGAGCGGATCGTCGTCAACATGGGCCCGCAGCACCCGTCGACGCACGGCGTGCTCCGGCTGATCCTGGAGCTGGAGGGCGAGACGGTCCGCGAGGCCCGCTCGGTCGTCGGCTACCTGCACACCGGCATCGAGAAGAACCTCGAATACCGCAACTGGGTCCAGGGCAGCACCTTCGTGACCCGGATGGACTACCTCTCCCCGCTGTTCAACGAGACGGCGTACGCGCTGGCGGTGGAGAAGCTGCTCGGGATCACCGACCAGGTCACCGAGCGGGCGACCACCATCCGGGTGCTGATGATGGAGCTCAACCGGATCTCCTCGCACCTGGTCTGGGTGGCGACCACCGCCATGGAGCTGGGCGCGATCAACATGATGCTCTACGGCTTCCGCGAGCGTGAGTACATCCTGGAGATCTTCGAGATCATCACCGGCCTGCGGATGAACCACGCGTACGTCCGGCCGGGCGGCGTGGCGCAGGACGTGCCGGACGAGGCGATCGTCAAGATCCGCGAGTTCCTGAAGCTGATGCCGAAGAAGCTCAAGGAGTACGAGAGCCTCCTCTCGGGGCAGCCGATCTGGCTGGAGCGGACGAAGAACGTGGCCGTGCTGGACGTCACCGGATGCCTCGCGCTCGGCGTGACGGGCCCGGTGCTGCGCTCGGCCGGCCTGGCCTGGGACCTGCGCAAGACGATGCCGTACTGCGGCTACGAGACGTACGAGTTCGACGTCCCGACGCACACCGACGGCGACGTGTGGGGCCGCTACCTGGTCCGGCTCGCCGAGATCCGGGAGTCGCTCAAGCTCGTCGAGCAGGCGCTGGACCGGCTCCGGCCGGGCCCGGTGATGGTGGCCGACAAGAAGATCGCCTGGCCGACGCAGCTCGCCATCGGCGTCGACGGCATGGGCAACTCGCTGGAGCACGTCGCGAAGATCATGGGCCAGTCGATGGAGTCCCTGATCCACCACTTCAAGCTCGTCACCGAGGGCTTCCGCGTGCCGCCGGGCCAGGTCTACGTCGGCATCGAGTCGCCCCGGGGCGAGCTGGGCGTGCACGCGGTCTCCGACGGTGGCACCCGGCCGTACCGGGTGCACTACCGGGAGCCGAGCTTCGTCAACCTCCAGGCCCTCCCGGCGATGGCCGAGGGCGGCCTGATCGCCGACGTGATCGCCGGTGGCGCCTCGCTGGACCCCGTGATGGGTGGTTGTGACCGATGACGACGACTTTCACCGAAGAGACCCGCGAGCGGGCGCGGGAGATCATCGCCCGCTACCCGGCGGACCGGTCCCGCTCGGCCCTGCTGCCGCTGCTGCACCTGGTCCAGTCCGAGGAGGGGTACGTCTCCCCGGCCGGCGTGGAGTTCTGCGCCGAGGTGCTGGGCCTCAACAAGGCCCAGGTCGGCGCGGTCGCCACCTTCTACACCATGTACAAGCGCCGGCCGACCGGTGACTACCTGGTCAGCGTCTGCACCAACACGATGTGCAACGTGCTGGGCGGCCAGGAGGTCTACGACACCCTCGCCGAGCACCTGGGTGTCGGGCACGACGAGACCACCGCCGACGGGAAGATCACCCTTGAGCACGCCGAGTGCCTGGCGGCGTGCGACTACGGGCCCGTGATGACCGTCAACTACGACTTCTTCGACGGCGTCGACCCGCAGACCGCGCGGGGCGTGGTCGACGAGCTGCGCGCCGGCGGCCGGCCGATGCCGACCCGGGGCGCCCGGCTCTGCACGCTCAAGGAGATGGCGGTGCAGCTCGCCGGCTTCGCCGACGAGCGCGAGGGCGCCGTCGCCGACGGCGGGCCGGGGGAGCCCACCCTGCGCGGCCTGCGGCTGGCGCAGGAGCACGGCATCTCGGTGCCGGGCTTCGACCCGAACACCCCGATCCGGAGCAAGGCGGAGGCCGACAAGGCCGCCGCCGAGGCGAAGGCCCGCAGCGAGGCGGAGAAGGCCGCCGCGAAGCCGGCCCCGGCCGCGCCGGCCGCGAGCGGCAACGGCGCCCGGCCCGCCGCGGGCACCGGCGAGCCGGCACCCGCCGCCGAGGCGGCCGGCAGCACCACCCGCGACGTCAAGGCGCCGGACGACAAGTCGCCCGAGGTGCGGGCCGCCGAGACCCGGCAGCCCGACGCGGCGACCGCCGTGCCGGACGCGCCTGGCACCAGGGTCCCGGCGGACACCACGCCGCCGGCTCCCCGCGACGCGCAGGCGGCGGAGGCCGCCGGCGCCGCGGCCAACGCGCCGGCCGGCGACGGCAAGCCCGCCGGCGACGAGGCCGGGGCGCAGGAGCGCAACCTCAAGGAAGCCGAGGCGGGGGCCGGCGCCGGTGGCGCGGGCTCCACCCGCGCGAGCGAGACGGGGGTCCAGAAGTGACCACTCCCCGGCCGGAGACCCTGGCCAAGCTGACGCCGGTACTCACCAAGCGCTGGCTGTCGCCGGACGCCTGGCGGATCGGCACCTACGAGAAGCTCGACGGCTACGCGGCCCTGCGCAAGGCGCTCAAGGCCCACCCGGACGACCTGATCCAGTTGATCAAGGACTCCGGGCTGCGCGGTCGCGGCGGCGCCGGCTTCCCGACCGGTCTCAAGTGGGGGTTCATCCCGCAGGGCGACGGCAAGCCGCACTACCTCGTGGTCAACGCCGACGAGGGCGAGCCGGGCACCTGCAAGGACCTCCCGCTGATGACGCACGACCCGCACTCGCTCGTCGAGGGCGTGATCATCGCGTCGTACGCGATCCGGGCCAACCGCGCCTACATCTACATCCGGGGCGAGGCGGTGCACGCCGCCCGCCGGCTGCGCAACGCCGTGCAGGAGGCGTACGCCCGGGGCTACCTCGGCCGCAACATCCAGGGCAGCGGGTTCGACCTGGACCTGGTGGTGCACTCGGGCGCCGGGGCGTACATCTGCGGCGAGGAGACGGCGCTGCTGGACTCGCTGGAGGGCTTCCGGGGCCAGCCCCGGCTGCGCCCGCCGTTCCCGGCGACCCACGGCCTGTACGCCAGCCCGACCGTGGTCAACAACGTCGGCACCATCGCCAGCGTGCCGTACATCGTGCTGGGCGGCGCCGACTGGTGGAAGACCATGGGCACGGAGAAGTCGTCCGGCCCGATGATCTACTCGCTCTCCGGCCGGATCGCCAACCCGGGCCAGTTCGAGTGCTCCATGGGCGTCACGCTGCGGGAGCTGATCGAGCTGGCCGGCGGCATGCAGCCCGGCCACAACCTGCGGTTCTGGACGCCGGGCGGCTCGTCGACGCCGCTGCTCACCGCCGAGCACCTGGACGTGCCGCTGGACTTCGAGGGGGTGGCGGCGGCCGGCTCGATCCTCGGCACCACGGCCACCCAGATCTTCTCGGACCAGGACTGCCCGGTCTACGCGACCTACCGGTGGCTGGAGTTCTACCACCACGAGTCGTGCGGCAAGTGCACCCCGTGCCGTGAGGGCAACTACTGGATGGTCCGGGTGTACCGGCGGATCCTCGCCGGTCAGGGCACCCACGAGGACCTGGACACCCTGCTCGACACCTGCGACAACATCCTCGGCCGCTCGTTCTGCGGCCTGGGCGACGGTGCGACCAGCTCGGTGACTTCGTCGCTGAAGTACTTCAAGCAGGACTACCTCGACTACATCGAGGGACGTACCGCGCCGAAGCTGTCGGACAAGCAGCTGGTGGGAGCGCACTGATGCGAGCGCGAGGAGTGAGCGGAGCGAGCCCCTGCGGCGAGCGCGAGGAGAGAGCGCAGCGAGCCCCGCAGCCGCGAGCAGAGACCAGCGCAGTCGCGAGCGAAAGGCAAGCACTGTGACCGACGTAGCGAAGCAGACCGAGACCGTCACGCTGACCATCGACGGCGTCGAGGTCACCGCCCCGAAGGGGGCGCTGCTGATCCGGGTCGCCGAGCAGATGGGCACCGAGATCCCCCGGTTCTGCGACCACCCGCTGCTGGCCCCGGCCGGCGCGTGCCGGCAGTGCCTGGTCGAGGTGGAGGGGCAGCGCAAGCCCGTCGCCTCCTGCACCCAGACCGTCGCCGACGGCATGGTGGTGCGCACGCAGCTCACCTCCGGAGTCGCCAAGAAGGCGCAGGAGGGGGTCATGGAGCTGCTGCTGCTCAACCACCCGCTCGACTGCCCGATGTGCGACAAGGGCGGCGAGTGCCCGCTGCAGAACCAGGCGATGTCCACCGGCCGCGCCGACTCGCGGTTCCACGAGCACAAGCGGGAGTACCCGAAGCCGCTGCCGATCAGCACCCAGGTGCTGCTCGACCGCGAGCGGTGCGTGCTCTGCCAGCGCTGCACCCGGTTCTCCGAGGAGATCGCCGGCGACAAGTTCATCGACCTGATGGGCCGGTCGTCCGCCGAGGAGATCAACATCTACCGGGACGAGGAGTACGGCGAGGAGGGCGACGCGGGGGACGTCCCGTTCAACTCGTACTTCTCCGGCAACACGGTGCAGATCTGCCCGGTCGGCGCGCTGACCGGCACCCAGTACCGCTTCCGCGCCCGCCCGTTCGACCTGGTCTCCACCCCGAGCGTGTGCGAGCACTGCTCCGCCGGGTGCGCCCAGCGCACGGACTGGCGGCGGGGCAAGGTGCTGCGGCGGCTGGCCGGCGACGACCCGGCGGTGAACGAGGAGTGGAACTGCGACAAGGGGCGGTGGGGCTTCCAGTACACCCGCGCCTTCGACCGGCTCACCACCCCGATGGTCCGCGACGAGCGCACCGGCGAGCTGCGCGAGGCGTCGTGGAGCGAGGCGCTGACCGTGGCGGCCGAGGGGCTGCGCGCGGCGCGCGACGGCGGGCGCGGCACGGCGGTGCTCACCGGCGGCCGGCTGACCGTCGAGGACGCCTACGCGTACGCGAAGTTCGCCCGGGTCGCGCTCAACACCAACGACATCGACTTCCGGGCCCGGCCGGTCTCCCGTGAGGAGGCCGACTTCCTGGCCAGCTCGGTCGCCGGGGTCACCGACGTCACGTACGCCGACGTCGAGAAGGCGCCGGCCGTGGTGCTGGTCGGGCTGGAGCCGGAGGAGGAGTGCCCGATCCTCTTCCTGCGGCTGCGCAAGGCGTACCTGAAGAAGAAGCTGACGGTGTACGCCATCGCGCCGTTCGCCACCCGCGGCCTGGAGAAGCTCGGCGCCAAGCTGGCCCGGGTGGTGCCGGGCGAGGAGGCGACGGTGCTCGCCGAGCACGCGACGGTCGCCGAGGCGCTGAGCGCCGAGGGCGCGATCCTGTTCGTCGGCGAGCGGCTGGCGAGCGTGCCGGGCGGCCTCTCCGCCGCCGCTGACGTCGCCCGGCGTACCGGCGCGAAGCTGGCCTGGGTGCCGCGGCGCGCGGGTGACCGCGGCGCGGTCGACGCGGGCTGCCTGCCCAACCTGCTGCCCGGCGGCCGCCTGGTCACCGAGCCCGCCGCCCGCGCCGAGCTCGGCGAGGCGTGGGACGTCGCGGCCGGGGTCATCCCGAGCCAGGCCGGCCGGGACACCGACGGCATCCTCGCCGCCGCCGCCGGCGGCCAGCTCGGCGCGCTGGTGGTGGCCGGGGTCGACCCGGCCGACCTGGCCGACCCGCGGCTGGCCGAGTCCGCGCTGGACGCGGTGCCGTTCCTGGTCAGCCTGGAGCAGCGGATGAGCGCGGTGGCCCGCCGGGCCGACGTGGTCTTCCCGGTCGCCCCGGTGGCCGAGAAGGCCGGCAGCTTCCTCGACTGGGAGGGACGGCTGCGCACCTTCGAGGCGGTGCTGAACACCGCCGCGATGACGGACGGCCGGGTGCTCGACGCGCTCGCCGCGCAGCTCGACGTGCCGCTCGGCACCGGCGACGTGCTCAGCGTCCGCCGCGAGCTGGGCGCGCTGCCGCGCACCCGCACCGACCGGCCGTCCGCCCCGGCGGTGGAGCCGGCCACGGTGCCGCAGCCGCGCGCCGGCGAGGCGGTCCTCGCCACCTGGCACCAGCTGATCGACCTGGGCAGCCTGACCGACGGCGACGAGCACCTCGCGGGCACCGCCCGCCCGCCGGTGGTCCGGCTGGGCAAGGGCACCGCCGAGGCGCTCGGCGTCGCCGACGGCGACCCGGTGACGGTGGGCACCGACCGGGGGGCGCTGACCCTGCCGGCGGCGATCACCGAGATGCCGGACGGCGTCGTCTGGCTGCCGACCAACTCGCCCGGCTCGACCGTGCGGCGCAGCCTCGGCGCGACGTCCGGAGCGGTCGTGCGGATCTCCGCCGCCGCGGCGGCCGCCGACCCGGCCGACCGCCCGGGCCCGCTCCTCAACGCAGGGGGTGTAAACCAGTGAACGCGGTCTACCTGGCCCAGGACCCGACGCTGGCCGACTTCGGCCGGGACCCGTGGTGGCTGGTCCTCATCAAGATCGTCTTCGCGTTCGCCTTCGGCCTGCTCGCCACGCTGCTCGGCGTCTGGTTCGAGCGGCGGGTCGTGGGCCGCATGGCGGTGCGGCCCGGCCCCAACCAGGCCGGCCCGTTCGGCCTGCTGCAGACCCTCGCCGACGGCCTGAAGATGGCCTTCAAGGAGGACATCCTGCCGAAGGCGGCCGACAAGGTCGTCTTCTTCTTCGCGCCGACCATCTCGGTGATCTGCGCGGTCACCTCGCTGGCGGTGGTGCCGTTCGGCCCGATGGTGAGCATCTTCGGCCACTGGACGCCGTTGCAGGTCACCGACGTGCCCGTGGCGGTGCTGGTCCTGCTGGCCTGCTCGTCGATGGGCATCTACGGCATCGTGCTCGGCGGCTGGGCCTCCGGCTCGACCTACCCGCTCCTCGGCGGCCTGCGCTCCAGCGCCCAGATGATCTCGTACGAGGTCGCCATGGGCCTGAGCATCGTGGCGGTCTTCATGACCGCCGGCACGATGTCGACCAGCGGGATCGTCGCCGCCCAGGGGGACGGCACCCGGCTGAGCATCGCGGGGCTCGACGTCCCGGCCCCCGGCTGGTACGCGATCCTGCTGCTGCCGAGCTTCGTCATCTTCTTCATCGCCACCGTCGGCGAGACCAACCGCGCGCCGTTCGACCTGCCCGAGGCGGAGTCCGAGCTGGTCGCGGGCTACATGACCGAGTACAGCTCGCTGAAGTTCGCGCTCTACATGCTCAGCGAGTACGTCGCGATGGTCACCATGTCCGCCGTCACCACGACGCTCTTCCTGGGCGGCTGGCGGGCCCCGGCGCCGATCACCACGATCTGGGCCGGCGCCAACTCCGGCTGGTGGCCGATGCTCTGGTTCTTCGCCAAGGTCGTCATGCTGGTCTTCGTCTTCGTCTGGCTGCGGGGCACGCTGCCCCGGCTGCGCTACGACCAGTTCATGCGCTTCGGCTGGAAGGTGCTGCTCCCGATCAACCTGGTCTGGATCCTGGTCCTCGCCGGCCTGCGCTCCATCGAGGACTGGGACTCGCGCAGCAAGCTGATCGCGGTCGGCATCCCGGCCGGCATCCTGCTGCTGGTCACGCTGCTGTGGCCGAGCCGCAAGCCGCAGCCGAGGCAGACGGTCCAGGAGCAGGTCAACGAGCGGCCGCACGGCAGCTTCCCGCTGCCCCCGATGGACCTGCAGGTACCACCGAGCCCGCGCACCAGGCGCGTGGTCGCCGAGCGGGAGCCGGCCAACATCGCCGCCGGCTCGGACTCCAGGGAGGTGTGACGTGGGCGCGATCACCGGAACGTTCAAGGGCTTCGGTGTCACCTTCTCGCACATGTTCAAGAAGGTCGTCACCACCGACTACCCGTTCAAGCCGCCGGTCTCGGCGCCGCGCTACCACGGGCGGCACATCCTGAACCGGCACCCGGACGGGCTGGAGAAGTGCATCGGGTGCGAGCTGTGCGCCTGGGCCTGCCCGGCGGACGCCATCTACGTCGAGGGTGGCGACAACACCGACGAGCAGCGCTTCTCGCCGGGTGAGCGGTACGCCAGCACGTACCAGATCAACTACGCCCGGTGCATCTTCTGCGGGCTCTGCATCGAGGCCTGCCCGACCCGTTCGCTCACCATGAGCAACGAGTACGAGCTGGCCCGGGACAGCCGGCAGGATCTGATCTTCACGAAGGAGCAGCTGCTCGCGCCGCTGCTGCCGGGCATGGAGCAGCCGCCGCACCCGATGCGGCTGGGCGAGAGCGAGAAGGACTACTACGTCGGCGCGCTGACCAACCCGGGCACCTCGGCCGGCGCCGAGCACTCGGCCAACAACCCGGGCCGGTACCAGGTGGAGGAGCACCCCGGCGTGACCTTCCCCGGGGCCGAGCAGCACGCCCAGCGGGCCGCGGCCGGCAAGGGAGACGGAGCATGACCACGCAGACGGTGCTCGCCGCGGCGGGCGAGGTCTCCGGCGGGGAGCAGGTCACCTTCTGGATCCTGGCCCCGCTGGCGCTGATCGGCGCGATCGGGATGGTCGCGGCGCGCAACGCCGTGCACTCGGCCCTCTGGCTGGTGCTGACCATGCTCTGCCTGGGCGTCTTCTACGTCCTCCAGGCCGGGCCGTTCATCGGCATGGCGCAGATCATCGTCTACACCGGCGCGATCATGATGCTGTTCCTGTTCGTGCTCATGCTGGTCGGGCGCGACGCGTCCGACTCGCTGATCGAGACGCTCCGCGGCCAGCGGGTCGCCGCGGTGGTGCTCGGGCTCGGCTTCGCCGGCCTCGTCGGCGGCGGGCTCTGGCGCGCGCTGAACGGCACCACGGCGGTCGGCCTGGAGCAGGCCAACGCCGAGGGCAACGTGCAGGGCATCGCCCGGCTGCTGTTCACCAAGTACGTCTTCGCCTTCGAGCTGACCTCGGCGCTGCTCATCACCGCCGCGATCGGGGCGATGGTGCTGGCGCACATCGAGCGGCGCAAGCAGGACAGGATGGACCAGCCGGCGACGATGCGGGCCCGGTTCGCCCCGGGCAACTACCCGGGCCCGAAGCCCGGCCCGGGTGTCTACGCGACCTCCTCCTCGGTGGCCACCCCGGCCCGCCTGCCCGACGGCCGGCTGACCGAGCGGAGCACCCCGGAGATCCTGCCGGTGCGCGAGCTGGACGACCGGGAGACGACCCTGAAGGGGACGGACAAGTGAGCGCGAGGAGTGAGCTTGCGAGCCCCGCAGTCGCGAACGAAAGGTTGGCGCAGCGATGACACCGGACTACTACCTGGTGCTGGCCGCGGTGCTGTTCACCATCGGCGCGGTCGGCGTGCTCGTCCGGCGCAACGCGCTCGTGCTGTTCATGTGCGTCGAGCTGATGCTCAACGCGGCCAACCTGACGCTGGTCACCTTCAGCCGGATCAACGGTGACCTCAACGGCCAGATCATGGCGTTCTTCGTGATGGTGGTGGCGGCGGCCGAGGTCGTGGTCGGGCTCGCCATCATCATGGCGATCTTCCGGACCCGGCGCTCCGCGAGCGTCGACGACGCCAACCTGCTGAAGTACTGAGGGGTCCTGCGGTGGGAACGATTCTGACGAACGCCCCGGCTGAGCCCGCGGGCACCGTCGCCTACGCGACGGCGGACGGGCTGCTGGGCAGCGTCTGGCTGCTGGTGGCGATTCCGCTGGTCAGCGCGGCGATCCTGCTGCTGCTCGGCCGGCGGGCGGACCGCTGGGGGCACTGGCTCGGCGTGGCCGCCATCGGCGCCGCGTTCGTGCTGGGCCTGACCTACTTCTTCCAGCTGCGTGGCTTGGAGAACAAGTCGGTCGAGCTGAGCCTCTGGGACTTCATCACGGTCGGCGACCTGCGGGTGGACTTCGGTCTGCTCTTCGACCCGCTGGCCGCCGTCTTCGTGCTGCTGATCACCGGGGTGGGCTTCCTGATCCACCTCTACGCGGTCGAGTACATGGCGCACGACGCGGGCCGTAGGCGGTTCTTCGCCTACTTCAACCTGTTCGTCGCCGCCATGCTGCTGCTGGTGCTCGGCAACAACTACGTGATGCTCTACTTCGGCTGGGAGGGCGTCGGTCTGGCGTCGTACCTGCTGATCTCCTTCTGGTACGAGCGGCCCAGCGCCGCCACCGCCGGCAAGAAGGCGTTCCTGATGAACCGGGTCGGCGACGCCGGCCTGGCGATCGGCATCTTCATCATGTTCGCCACCCTCGGCACCACCCAGTACGACGAGGTCTTCAACGGCGTCGGCTCGCTGACCGCGACCACGGTGCTGGTGCTCGGCCTGCTGCTGCTGCTCGGCGCGACCGGCAAGTCCGGCCAGTTCCCGCTCCAGGCGTGGCTGCCGGACGCGATGGAGGGCCCGACCCCGGTGTCGGCGCTCATCCACGCCGCGACCATGGTCACGGCCGGCGTCTACCTGATCGCCCGGTCCAACCCGATCTTCTCGGCCAACTCCACCCTCCAGCTCGTGGTGGTGAGCGTCGGCGCGCTGACCCTGCTGATCGGCTGCGTCATCGGCGCGGCCAAGGACGACATCAAGCGGGTGCTGGCCTGGTCGACGGTGAGCCAGATCGGCTACATGTTCCTCGGCGTGGGCCTGGGCGGCGCGGCGTACGCGCTGGCGATCGTGCACCTGCTGGCGCACGGCTTCTTCAAGGCCAACATGTTCCTCGGCGCCGGCTCGGTCATGCACGGCATGAACGACCAGGTCGACATCCGCCGCTTCGGCGGGCTGTCGAAGCACATGAAGGTCACCTGGATCACGTTCATGACGGGCTGGCTGGCCATCATCGGCATGTTCCCGTTCTCCGGCTTCTTCTCCAAGGAGCCGATCATCGTGGCCGCGTTCCAGCGGGACGACTGGACGGCGTGGCTCTTCGGCATGGCCGCGCTGCTCGGCGCCGGGCTCACCGCGTTCTACATGACCCGGCTCTTCGTGCTCACCTTCCACGGGCCGAAGCGCTGGACGGAGGACATCGAGCACCCGCACGAGTCGCCGAAGCTGATGACGATCCCGCTGATCCTGCTGGCGGTCGGCTCGGTCGGCGCGGGTTGGCTGCTCTCCACCTCGGTGCCGGACTGGCTCACCGCCACGGCCGGCCTCGGTGCGCCGGAGGCGGAGCACCACGCGGTGCTCTCGCACACCGTGATCACCGTGCTCTCGCTGCTGGTCACCGTCCTCGGCGTGGGGCTGGCCTGGTTCCTGTTCCGGGGCGGCACGGCCACCGAGCCGCAGCCGGCCGGGGTGCTGGTCACCGCCGCCCGACGCAACCTCTACACGGACGCGTTCAACGAGGCGGTCTTCGAGAAGCCGGGCATCTTCCTCACCCGGGCGCTGGTCTACCTCGACAACCGGGGCGTCGACGGGCTGGTCAACGGCCTCGCGGCGGCGGTCGGCGGCGGCTCGGGCCGGCTCCGGCGGCTGCAGACCGGCTTCGTCCGGTCGTACGCCACCTCGATCCTGGCCGGCGCGCTGCTGGTGGTGGCCGCGTTCCTGGCCGTCGAGGCGGGGTGGCTGGCGTGATCGACCTCTTCCAGGCGGCCGTCTACGGCGGACCGCGCAGTGACGACGGAGGTAAGGCCGCATAATGTCCGACTTCCCGTTCCTCTCGGTGCTCACCGTGGCACCGCTGGTCGGTGCCCTGGTGGTGGCCTTCCTGCCGCGCAGCCGGCCGGAGCTGGCAAAGCAGGTGGCGCTCGGCTGGTCGCTGCTGGTGCTGGCGCTGTCGGTGGTCATGTGGGTGACCTTCAAGGTCGGCGGCGACCGCTTCCAGTTCCGCGAGTCGTACGCGTGGATCCCGAACTGGGGCGTCAACTTCACCTTCGCCGCCGACGGCATCGCGCTGGTCATGCTGATGCTGATCGCGGTGCTGGTGCCGCTGGTGATCCTGGCCTCCTGGCACGACGCCGAGTCGTCGAAGCGGTCGGTGCCGGTCTACTTCGCCCTGCTGCTCGTCCTCGAGTGCACGATGATCGGCGTCTTCGCCGCCGCCGACGTCTTCCTGTTCTACGTGTTCTTCGAGGTCATGCTGGTGCCGATGTACTTCATCATCGGCAGCTACGGCGGCCACCAGCGGCAGTACGCGGCCGTGAAGTTCTTCCTCTACTCGCTGGTCGGCGGGCTGTTCATGCTCGCCGCGGTGATCGGCCTCTGGGTGGTCGGCGGGAAGACCTTCGACTGGCAGGCGCTGTCCCAGGTGGACATCTCCACGGGCACGGAGCGCTGGCTGTTCCTCGGCTTCTTCCTCGCGTTCGCGATCAAGGCGCCGTTCTTCCCGTTCCACACCTGGCTGCCGGACGCCGGTGGCGCCGCCCCGGCCGGCGCGGCGGCGCTGCTCGTCGGCGTGCTCGACAAGGTCGGCACGTTCGGCATCCTGCGCTACTGCCTGCCACTGTTCCCGGACGCGGCCAAGTGGTTCGCCCCGTGGGCGCTGGCGCTGGGCCTGATCGGCATCATCTACGCCGCGCTGCTGGCCGTCGGCCAGAACGACCTCAAGCGGCTGGTGTCCTACACGTCGATCGCGCACTTCGGCTTCATCGGCGTCGGCATCTTCGCCTTCACCACCCAGGCCGGCACCGGTGCGGTGCTCTACATGGTCAACCACGGCCTCGCCACCGGCCTGCTCTTCCTGGTGGTAGGGATGCTCATCGCCCGGCGCGGCTCGGCCCTGATCAGCGACTTCGGCGGCGCGGGCAAGCTGGTGCCGCTGCTGGCCGGGGTGCTCTTCTTCGCCGGTCTGGCCTCGCTCGCGCTGCCGGGCACCGCGCCGTTCGTCTCCGAGTTCCTGGTGCTGATCGGCACGTTCACGGTGAACAAGCCGGTCGCGGTGATCGCGACGCTGGGCATCATCCTGGCCGCCGCGTACGTGCTGTGGATGGTGCAGCGCACCACGCAGGGCACGCTCAACCCGGCGCTGACGCAGATCGACGGCATGAAGCGCGACCTCAACCTGCGCGAGAAGTTCGTGGTCGCCCCGCTGATCGCGCTGATCGTGCTGCTCGGCTTCTACCCGAAGCCGGTCACCGACGTGATCAACCCGGCCGTGCAGGCGACCATGCAGGACGTCGGCCGAACCGACCCCGCCCCGACCTCGGGCGGCACCGTCCAGGAGGCGGCTAAGTGAGCGCGAGGAGTGAGCTTGCGAGCCCCGCAGTCGCGAACGAAAGGTTTGCGCAGTGACTGAGCTCAAGTTGCCTTCGATCGACTACGCGGCGCTCGCGCCGACCCTGATCATGCTGGGCGCCGCGCTGCTCGGCGTGCTGGTGGAGGCGTTCGTGCCCCGCCGGCTGCGGCACGTGGTGCAGCTGTCGCTGGCCCTGCTGGCGGTGCTCGCCGCGCTGACCATGGTGGTGCTGGCCGCCGACGAGCGGTCGATCACCATCGGCGGGGCGATCGCGGTGGACGGGCCCACGCTCTTCCTCCAGGGCGCGATCCTCGTGCTCGCCGCGATGGCGCTGCTGCTCATCGGCGAGCGTTCGGTGGAGCGGGGCGGGGCGTTCGTCGCCCAGGCCGCGATCACCGCCGAGTCGGCCGAGGACCGGCGGCAGGCCGAGGGCTCGAACGGCCTCACCGAGGTCTACCCGCTGACCACGTTCGCGATCGGCGGCATGCTGATCTTCGTGGCGGCGAACGACCTACTGACGATGTTCATCGCGCTCGAGGTCTTCTCGCTCCCGCTCTACCTGCTCTGCGCGCTGGCCCGTCGCCGGCGGCTGCTGAGCCAGGAGGCCGCGCTGAAGTACTTCATGCTCGGCGCATACGCCTCGGCGTTCTTCCTGTTCGGCGTGGCCCTGATCTACGGCTTTACGGCGGGCATCCCGGGCCGGCAGGCGGGCGTCGACTTCGCCACCGTGCACGCCGCCGTCGCGGACTCGCCGGCCAGCCCGGTGCTGCTCTTCGCCGGCATGGCGCTGCTCGCCATCGGCCTGCTCTTCAAGGCCGCGGCCGCCCCGTTCCACGTCTGGACGCCGGACGTCTACCAGGGCGCGCCGACCCCGATCACCGGCTTCATGGCCGCCTGCACCAAGGTCGCCGCGTTCGGCGCCCTGCTGCGGGTGTTCCACGTCGCCTTCGACGGGGCCCGGTGGGACTTCACCCCGGTCCTCGGCGCGGTGGCGGTGCTGACCATGCTGGTCGGCGCCGTGCTGGCGGTCACCCAGACCGACATCAAGCGGCTGCTGGCGTACTCCTCGATTGCCAACGCCGGCTACCTGCTGGTCGGCGTGCTGGCGCCGAGCGCCGACGGGGTCTCCGGGACGATGTTCTACCTGGTGGCGTACGGCTTCTCGGTGCTCGCCGCGTTCGCCGTGGTGACCCTCGTGCGCGACGCCGACGGGGAGGCCACCCACCTGTCCCGCTGGGCCGGGCTGGGGCGGCGCTCGCCGTTCTACGCCGCGATCTTCACCTTCATCCTGCTCGCCTTCGCCGGTATCCCGCTGACCAGCGGCTTCACGAGCAAGTTCGCGGTCTTCGGGCCGGCGCTCGACGGCGGGCACGCGTGGCTGGTGATCGCCGGCGTGCTGACCAGCATGGTGCTGGCCTTCCCGTACCTGCGGGTCGTGGTGATGATGTGGCTCTCCGAGCCGGGCGAGTCGACCCCCACCGTGGCCGTGCCCGGCGGGCTGACCTCGGCCGCGCTGATGATCGGCGTGATCGCCACCCTGGTCCTCGGCGTCGCCCCGGCGCCGCTGCTCGACCTGGCCACCGGCGCCGCCGAATTCGTCAGATGACCGACGCCGACGCCCGCGGGGGCCGGTACGCCACGGCGTGCCGGCCCCCGCGCCGTATCCCCGTCCCGGGCAGGTCGCAGGGGTGTGGCATGGTTGAGGCGTGGTGAATCCGGCTGGCGAGCGTTCAGGTGCCCCCGGGTCCGGCGGCCGTCGGACCAGGGTGAGCACGAGTCAGTTCGGCGCGCTCGGCCTCTATCTCGCCGATCCCCGCGTCGAGGCGTCCGTGCTGGGCCTCCTAGAGGGCGTCGAGACCGAGCTGCGGGCCAGCGTGGCCAGCGCCGACCCCTTCGTGACCGAGGCCGCCCGGCACCTCGTGGAGGCCGGCGGCAAGCGGTTCCGCCCGCTGCTGGTGGCGCTGGGCGCGCAGTTCGGCGACCCGACCAACGCGCAGGTCGTGCCGGCCGCGGTGGTGATGGAGCTCACCCACCTGGCGACGCTTTATCACGACGACGTGATGGACGAGGCCGCCGTGCGTCGGGGCGCGCCGAGCGCCAACTCCCGGTGGACCAACTCGGTCGCCATCCTCGTCGGCGACTATCTCTTCGCGCGCGCCGCCGACATCGCGGCGGACCTGGGCATCGAGGCCGTACGCCTCCAGGCGCGCACCTTCGCTCGGCTGGTGCACGGCCAGATCGCCGAGACCGTCGGTCCCCGCCCCGGCGACGACCCGGTGGCCCACTACCTCGACGTGATCGCGGGGAAGACCGGCTCCCTGATCGCCACCTCGGCCCGCTTCGGCGGCATGTTCGGCGGCGCCTCCGCCGAACACACCGAGGCACTGGCCGGCTACGGCGAGACCATCGGGGTGGCCTTCCAGCTCTCCGACGACCTGCTCGACATCGCCTCCGAGTCGGCGGAGTCGGGCAAGACGCCCGGCACCGACCTGCGGGAGGGCGTGCCGACCCTGCCGGTGCTCTACGCGCTCGCCTCGGACGACGCCGACGTCGCGTCGGCGCGGCTGCGGGAGATCCTGGCCACCGGCCCGCTGACCGACGACGACCTGCACGCCGAGGCCCTCGGTCTGCTCCGCGAGAGCCCGGCGCTCAAGCGGGCCCGGGAGACCGTCCGCAGCTACGCCGAGGACGCCCGGGAGCAGCTCGCGCCGCTGCCGCAGGGCCCGGCCCGCCGCGCCCTCGAATCCCTCTGCGACTACATCGCCGACCGCACGAGCTGACGCCCGTCCCGGCCGCCCCGCAGCAGGGGCGGCCCGGTGCGGCCGGTCAGTCGTGCTCGTAGTACTGGACCTGGATCCCCTCCCGGCGGACGGTCACGTCGGCGTGGTCGCCGAACGTCTCCAGGAGCACGTCGTCGAAACCACCCTGTTCGAGGGCCTCGGCGAAGGCGTCCGCCCGCAGGTAGCGGGCCTCGTCGTGCCCTCGGTACTTTTCCCGTCTCGAGGACGCCCAACCGCCCAGGCTGGGGTGCCGGTCGGCGTACTCGCCCACGCAGAGGTCGTCCGGGTCGACCTGCGGCCCGTCGGCGGTGGTGCGTACCCACACGTCCTGGACGCCGAAGACGTACGGCTCCCCGTCGTTGAAGTAGGGCGTGTACTGCCGCCAGCCGAACTCCGTGACGGCCTCGTCGTCGAGCAGGGCGCGCAGGAGCGGTCGCAGCTCCTCCAGGGGCCGCTGCGGGACCCGGTGGCCCTGGGTGATCTCACCCTCGACCGGGATGCCGAGGAAACTGACGTGACTCACTGGTCGCCTCCGAGCAGGGTGGAGAGGGGCAGGTCCTTGCGTTGGGCGCCGGACATCCAGGGGCGGATCGGCATTCCCTCGAGATAGTCGGCGGGGCTGGGCAGCCAGCCCAGGTCCTCCAGTACGTGCCGTTCGGCGATCAGGCGGACCGGGACGCGCTTGCGGCCGACCTGCAGGGTGTCGCCGAAGATCCGCTGGCAGAGGTAGATGCCGGCGGTGTGGTGGTACATCGCGCGGTGCCGGACGTCCCCGATGACCTGTTTGGAGGAGTCGATGAACTCCTCGATCGGCAGGTAGTCCTCCGGGGTGCCGCCCCACTTGCGCGCCGCCGACTGCGCGTGGTGCCACGAATTCATGATCGGCAAACTAGCCGTCGGCACCGACAGGATCGGCCGGCCCCGGTCAGCGGCGGGCGAGCAGCCGGCTGCCGGTGAGCATGAGGGCGGCGGCTGCCAGCATGGCCGCCGAGGCGGTCAGCCACATCGCCGGGTAGCCGGCGTGGGCGGCCACCGTGCCGAGGCCCAGCGGGCCGAGGCAGCCGCCCGCGTACACCCCGGTCTGGGTGATCGAGGTGGCGGCGGCCGGGGCCTGCGGATGCAGCCGGACCACCGCGAAGGTCATCAGCCCCGGCCACGCCCAGCCCAGGCCGAAGCCGAGCACCACGCCGAGGACCAGCGGCGCCGGGCCGGCCGCCGCGAGCAGGCCGAGCCCGGCCGCGCCGACCACGAGCATTCCGGCGATGACGGCCACGTGCCCGGTGGGGCGCCGGTCCGCCAGCCAGCCCGCGCCGACGCGCGCGACGACGCAGACCGCGCTGCCGAGGGTCAGGGTCAGCCCGGCGAGCCCGGGCGTCAGCCCCCGGCCGACGGAGGAGTCCACCACGAAGGTGCCCAGGGCGTTGGCGGCGGCGGCGGCGAGCATCGCGGCGGCCCCGACCACCAGTAGCGCCGTGCCGGCGCGGCCCGCGCGGGCGGGCGCGGCCGTCCGGTCCGGGCGGGGCTCCCGCGCGGGTACGGCCGGCAGCGCCGCCAGGGCCGCGGCGGCGGCCACCACGAACGCCCAGCGCCAGCCGGCGGTCAGCGCGACCGTCGGCACCGCCGCCCCGGCCAGCAGGGTGGCGACGGGGATGGCGGCCTGTTTCACCCCGAACGACAGCCCCTGCCGCCGCGCCGGCACGTGCCGGGCCAGCGCCGCGTTGCTGGCGAGCTGGCCGAGGGCGTTGGCGGCGGCGCCGAGCGCCAGCAGCCCGACCAGCACGGCGTACGACCGGGCGAGGGCCGCGACGGCGAGCATCGTCCCGGCGGAGAGCAGGATGGCGCAGCGGGCCACCACGGCCGGCCCGTACCGCTCGACGAGCCGCCCGGAGGGCACCGAGGCCAGCGCGCCGACCCCGAAGTAGACGGAGACGGCCAGGCCCAGCCCGGCGGGGGAGAAGCCGAGGTCGTCGCCCAACTGCACGGCCAGCCCGCCGATCAGGAAGACCGGCAGGACGGACGCGATGGTGACCGCGACGGCGCCGGTGGCGGCCCGTACCGGTCGGGGCGGCGTGTGGCCCGGGGCGGGGTGGAGGGCGGTGTGGGTCATGGTCCGGCAAACCTACGCGAGCCGAATTTGGCCACGTATCGTGGCGACGGGGGTACGCGCTGTTCGTGCCGATCTGGCATCCTCCATCCGAACGGGCATTTCACACCGGGCCTGTTTTTCATATGGTGTAAGTCCCCGGCGGCGGAGGTGGTTGTGCGCGACCCCTTGGCGGAACCTTCGGACCTCATCCGGAGCGTGTCCCGCGCGCTACGAGTGCTCGAGTCGGTCGGCCGTGCCCCCAAGGGGCTGACCGTGAAGCAGATCGCCCGTCGGTGCGAGCTGACCGTGGCGACGACCTACCACCTGGTCCGCACCCTGGCCTACGAGGGCTACGTGATCCGACGCGAGGACGGCACGTACATCGTGGGCCTGGAGGTGGCCGACCGCTACCGCGAGCTGGTGACGGCGTTCCGGGGGCCGCCGGCGGTCGGCGAGAGCCTGCGCCGGGCCGCCCTCGACACGGGCTACAGCCACTACCTGGGCCGGTTCGTGGGCGGCCAGGTGGCGATCACGGCCGTCGCCGAGGGGCCCCGCTCGCCGTACCTGGAGGACATGGTGCCCGGGTTCGACGAGGGGGCGCACGCGACCGCCCTGGGCAAGGCCCTGCTCGCCACGCTGACCGCCGAGCAGCGCTTCCGCTACCTGCGGGAATACGGCATGCGCCCGTTCACCTCGGCCACCCTGACCAGCCCGGAGGCCTTCGAGTCCGACGTGGCCGCCGGGGACCGGCGGGGCATGCAGCTGGAGCTGGGCCAGTTCCGGCAGGGCGTGGCCTGCGCCGCCGTGCTGGTCAGCCCCGACAAGGACATGGAGCGGCGGGTCGTGCTGGCCTGCGCCCTGCCGGCCGGCGAGATGATGACCTCCGCCCGGGTGGTCCGGGCGAAGCTGCTCACCGTCGCCCGGGCGATCGGCGACGCCCTGGCCGCCGAGACCTGACCCGGCCCGACCGCCCCTGACCCGGCCGTGCCCGCTCCGGGCGGGCTCACGCCCAGCCCTTCCCGCTCCGGCCGTGCCCGCTCCGGCGGAGGCTCACGACCGGCCCGGCCCGGCCGTGCCCGCTTCGGCGAGGGCTCACGACCGGCCCGATCGGGCCGGGAACGGCCGCGGCCCCCATCCGGTCGGATGGGGGCCCCGGTGGCGGGGGGGGGGGGGGGCGGCCGGGGG